>NZ_RRYE01000149.1 GCF_004010105.1 Microbacterium sp. CPCC 204701 | reverse complement strand
CGTACGGAGCGGTGCTGCCGTGGACGCAGTCGCGCAGCATGTGGCACGGATGGGGCTCGCAGATGCCGGCGGCGCTGGCGGCGGCATCCGTCGTCCTGGGCGACCCGGCCCTCGCCGAACCGGCGGCGCGCGATGCAGCCGTGTTCACGCCCACGCTGCTGACCGCGGGCGGCCCCGACAACGGCTGGTTCCCGACTCCCGCCGACCGCGTCCAGATCGCCTACGGCGTCGACTCGCGCGTGCAGTCGCTGCTCGCCGTGGCCGACGCCACCGGATCGACGGGCTTCGCGGATCTCGCCGCGATGCAGGCGGCCTGGTTCTTCGGGGCGAACCGCGCCGGCGTGCAGATGTACGACCCCGCGACGGGAGTCGTGTTCGACGGGCTGCAGCCGGACGGCGGCGTCAACGGCAACAGCGGGGCAGAGAGCACGATCCACGGCCTCCTCACGATGCTCGCGCTGGACGCGCGCCCCGATCTCGCCGAGCGCGCCCGCACGATTGCGACGGTGGCGGAGCGCGACGGGCTGACGCTCGTCGAGGCGGAGTCCGCGGCCGAGACGACGGGCACCGTGACGGCGCCCACGCCGTGGACGGGGGAGTCGCTGTGGTCGGGCGGCGCTCTGACACTGGAGCCTGGCCAGCACGCGGTGTTCGACGTCGCCCCCGCAGACGTGGAGCGCTCGATCGAGCCCGTGGTGTGGTCGGATCCGGGCGTGCGGAGCGTGTCGGAGTGGCGCGCCGGCAGCCGTCCGCTCGGCACCCTGGATGCGACAGGCCCCGAGCAGGGCATCTCACCCGCGCCCGGCGTGCTGCTGCCGCACGCGCTCGCGCGCGCTCTGCCGGCGAACCGCACGAGTGTGCGGGTCGACGCGACCGACGGGACGCTGACGCTCGATGGGCTGCTGCGGCGGCCCGCGGAGTCGAGGCTCGTGCTCGTCGGCAGCGGACGCACCGAGCTGGTGCACTCCGCAGACGACCGGCGGCGGCCGGTCCAGGTGGGGGAGCGGGGGAGCACCGTCACGGTGCACGTGTACGACGCCGAGGGTGCGCTCGTGCGCGAACGCATCGTGCGGAACGGTGGAACGATCGTGCTGCCGGCGGGAGGCTTCGCGATCGCGCAGTCCTGACGCCGGGCGCCCGGGCCGATGGCCTCGAACGACGCCCATGGGGAACCCTCCCCATGGGCGTCGTCGGCGCGCAGCCGTTAACATGAGCCGACGGTCAGAGGATGTCGGGGACGGGGCGGCGCGGTGGGTGATGTCGAGATCGATCGCCATGCGCTCGAGAGCGCCAAGATGGTGCTCGACCAGGCCCTGCTGAGCTATCGGATGAGGGCCGAGGACGCGTGGCGGCGCGACACCGGAATCGGGGATCCGTGCGGCCGCACCCTTCTGCGGGTGATGGCCGAGAACGCCATCGGTGCGGCCCTGATGCGGGCGAGATCCGAGGACGAGGACGCGGTCGCGGTGAGCGCGCGGCTGCTCGACATCCTCGAGTCGTTCACGGAGCTGGACGTGTCACTGAGCGCGGACTGGGATCGGGGCTATGTCGCTGACCTCGCCTGAGCTGGGGGTTCCGCTCGAGCACATCGACTACGACGAGGGCGGAGTCGAGGCTCTCGTCGACGCGCTGCGCGCCCTCGCCGACGACGGTCGCGATGCCGGCGTCGTGCTGCGCAACATCGACGGCGGGCTCGAAGGACGCGGCGAGGCGATTCGGGCGGTCCAGACGGACGCGGGCGATGTCGCCGCTCGCATCACGCCGACCACGTCGATGTTCGACCGGATCGCCGAGGCCCTGCGGTCATACGGCGAGGCGGCCGCTCAGCACGGGCGCGTCGCCAACGACCTCATCGAAGACATCGAAGCCGCCCACGCCGCGGTGGTGTCGGCCGAGGAAACGGTCGTCGCCGCCGAGTCGCGCAACGACCGGCTCGGCGAGGATGCGACCTCGCGAGAGGTGACGCTCGCCGCGGACGCCGTCGCCGATGCCGAGGACGATCTCGCCCTGCAGCGCACCGCGCTGTCCGCCCTGTGGGAGCGCTGGGAGGACGCCTTCCGGCGGTGGGACGAAGCATACGACTCCGCCGTGGCTGCGCTGGCGAACGTCGATCACGCCTATGTGCCCGCCGGTCTCCGCGCGTCCGTCACGGCGCTCGCGGGTGCGGATTCGCCCGCGGAGGTCGCGGCGATCTGGGCGGACCTGACGGATGCCGAGCGGGAAGAGCTGCTGCGAGCCCGCCCCGAGTTCGTCGGCAATCTCGAAGGAGTGCCGTACGCCGTGCGGTTCGCCGCGAATCGCACGGTGTTCGACGAGACGGTCGCGGCAGGACCCTACGGGGAGCCGCTCGACAGCCAGTTCGAGCAGCTCGGCATCGAGATGGACCGGCAGGACGGCGAGCTGCTCATGTTCCACCCGTTCGAGCAGCCGCAGGCGACCGCGGGGGTGGTCTACGGAGTGCGCCGCGACGCGGCGGGAGACATCATCGATCCGTTCGACGGCGTGAGCAACGTCAATGTGCTCGTCGGCGGGATGTTCTCCGGGCTCGGCGACCTCGAGGCATGGGGTGAGAGCGCCCGCAGCCTCAACGAGTTCGCCGAGGCGTACGGCGGTGAGGGAACCGGCTCGGTCACGATCGCGTGGTACGGCTATGACTCGCCCGACCTGTTGACCGAGCACACGATGGGAAGCGCCACCGAGGGCGCCGCGCGCCTCGGCGCGACGTTGATGGGCCTCGACCAGGAGGTGTCGTCGTCGGTCACGACCTCGGTGATCGGGCACTCCTACGGCAGCACGACGGCGTTCCTCGCGGTCGGCGGCAGCGCGACCGATCTCGGCGTCGACCGCCTCATCGCGGTGGGGTCTGCCGGCGTCCCCGACGGCTACCACTCCTCGTGGACCGGAGACGAGCCGATGGACTACTCCGGTGTGGACGTCTACGCCTCCCGCGCGCCAGGAGACGGCATCGCCCGCTACGGCGAGTGGAGCTCCTTCGGGCATGGCACAGACCCCGAGTCGATCGAGGGCGCGACGAGCTTCGAGAGCGACGGCGGAACCGCGCCGTCGCTGCAGGGCACGCAGGAGCCCGTCGCCGGCACCCCGGGCCACGCCAGTCACGACGGGGGCAACACGGTGTGGGGCTGGTGGGAGCAGGACAACGGGTATCTTTCGCGCGACTCGGAGTCGTTCCGTAACATTGCCTACATCGTCGCCAACGGAGAGGTGCTGCCGTGACCAGAAGGCCGGCGTCGGCACGACTCCGCACCAAGGCTGCGCTCGCCGCGACGATGGTTTTCGCAGTGTCGATCCTGACGGGATGCGGAGGTGGCCGCGTGGCCGAACCGACCGGTGACGAGCTTTACGCCCAGGCCGAAGAGGTGTACTTCGAGTACCGCGGGTTCGTCAACGACCTGCTGGCCGTGATCGACGACGGCCCGTGGAAGGTGCGCGACAGCGGAGCGTACGGGATGGTGCCGTCCGGGGGCGGATGCGGCGACGGCTGGAACTTCAGCCTGAGCCGCGCCACGGCCGTGGACCCGGCCGAGCAGGATCGGATGCGGCGGGACGTCGCCGACTTTCTCACAGACGCCGGCTACGAGGTGGAGGGTATGGACCTCGGATCGCGTGAGGTCGTCTCGAGCGATGTCATCGTCCGTGAGCAGGGCCTGTTCTCGCTTCTCACCGTGACGTTCGTGAACAACGGCAATGTGCTGGTGGTCGCCGACACCGCGTGTCACCCCGGAGATCCCGTCGAGCTCGGGGACATGCTGTTCGGCGACGCCCAGCTCGCGAAGGGGTACCTGCCGCGCGAGGAATCGCCGTCGGACCCGCTGTTCTTCGGCATCACACCGGGCGACCCGCAGTTCCAGCCGTCCCCTTCCCCTTCGTCCTGACCGCCGAGCGCCGTCCGGCGCGAGGGATGGCTCCGAACAAGGTCAGTAAGCTGAGTGGGTGCTCACGGTCGCCGTCCTCATCTCGGGCACAGGGTCGAACCTGCGCGCCCTGCTCGAGGCGGCTGCCGACCCCGGATTCCCCGCCCGCGTGGTCGTCGTCGGCGCCGATCGCCAGGCGGAGGGCTTCGCCCATGCCGAGGAGTACGGCACCCCGACGTTCATGGTCCCCTACGCGCAGTTCGACAGCCGCCAGGAGTGGGGTGCTCAGCTCGGCGAGCAGCTCGCGGTCTGGCGCCCTGAGCTCGTGGTGCTGAGCGGGCTCATGCGTCTGCTGCCGCCGAACCTCGTCGACGAGTGGTCGCCCCGCATCCTCAACACCCACCCGGCCTATCTGCCCGAGTTCCCGGGAGCCCACGGCGTCCGCGACGCGCTCGCCGCGGGCGTCGCGCAGACCGGCGCCAGCGTCATCATCGTCGACAACGGCGTGGACTCGGGGCCGATCCTCGCGCAGGAGCGCGTTCCCGTGCTTCCCGGCGACGACGAGCACACCCTGCATGAGCGCATCAAACCGGTCGAGCGGCGCCTGATCATCGACGTGGTGCGCCGGGTCGCCACCGGCGAGCTCGATCTCGCGCACGTCGCGGCCACCGCGACTCCCTGACCGCCACCCCATCCCCACCGAGGAGATCCGCCATGGCCGGCCCGAGCCACGACCCCGCCCTCTACCGCCCCCGCGACGTCGTGCCGATCCGCCGTGCCCTGGTGTCGGTGAGCGACAAGACCGACCTCCTCCGCCTTGCGGAGGCGCTCGCGGCCGGGGGTGTCGAGATCGTGTCGACCGGCGGCTCGGCGAGCCTGCTGCGCGAGGCCGGGTACGAGGTCACCGACGTCGCCAGCGTGACCGGCTTCCCCGAGTCCCTCGACGGCCGCGTGAAGACGCTGCACCCGAGCGTCCACGCCGGGCTCCTCGCCGA
This sequence comes from Microbacterium sp. CPCC 204701, assembly GCF_004010105.1. GTDB lineage: Bacteria > Actinomycetota > Actinomycetes > Actinomycetales > Microbacteriaceae > Microbacterium. The sequence goes on along the minus strand of NZ_RRYE01000149.1, from coordinate 2,205 downwards.
CCTCCGCCTCGCCGACCACGAGCGCCAGCTCGACGAGCTCGAGATCGCGCCGTTCGAGCTCGTCGTGGTGAACCTCTACCCGTTCGTCGAGACCGTCCGCTCTGGCGCGGCAGGCGACGACGTGGTCGAGCAGATCGATATCGGCGGGCCCGCGATGGTGCGCGCGTCCGCGAAGAACTACGCGAACGTCGCGATCGTGGTCTCGCCGTCGTCGTACCCCGCCGTCATCGAGGCGCTCGAGGGCGGCGGCACCAGCCTCGTGCAGCGCCGCGAGCTCGCGGCGCGCGCCTTCGCGCACACCGCCGAGTACGACCGCGCGGTCGCGACGTGGTTCGCCGAGGGCACGCTCACCGAGGAGGACCTGCCCGCGCACCTCACGATCAGGGCTGAGCGCCTCGACACCCTGCGCTACGGCGAGAACTCGCACCAGCGCGCCGCGATCTACACCCGCAGCGGCGGTCACGGCATCGCCCAGGCCACGCAGCTGCAGGGCAAGGAGATGTCGTACAACAACTACGTCGACGCGGATGCCGCACTGCGGGCGGCGTTCGACATGGTCAAGCCCGCGGTCGCGATCATCAAGCACGCGAACCCGTGCGGCATCGCCGTCACCGCGCCGAACGCGCTCGACCCGATCGCCAGTGCGCACCTGCGCGCGCACGAGTGCGATCCGGTGTCGGCGTATGGCGGCGTGATCGCGGCCAACGGCACCGTCACGCTGAAGATGGCCGAGAACCTCAAGGACATCTTCACAGAGGTGATCGTCGCGCCCGACTTCGAGCCGGCCGCCCTCGAGGTCTTCAAGGCCAAGAAGAACCTGCGCCTGCTGCAACTCCCCGCCGACTGGCAGCAGGAGCGCATGGACGTGCGCCTGGTGTCGGGCGGCCTGCTGCTGCAGGACGCCGATCGATTCCCGGCCGACATCGAGTCGGTCGCGCGCGACTGGCAGCTCGTCTCGGGCGAGCGTCCGGCCGACGGCGACATGACGAACCTCATCTTCGCGTGGAAGGCGTGTCGCGCCGTCAAGTCGAACGCCATCGTGCTCGCGAAGAACTCGGCCACGGTGGGAATCGGCATGGGCCAGGTCAACCGCGTCGACTCGTGCCGGCTCGCCGTCGAGCGCGCCGGAGACCGCGCCGCCGGGTCGGTCGCGGCATCCGACGCGTTCTTCCCGTTCGCCGACGGACCCCAGATCCTGATCGACGCGGGCATCCGTGCGATCATCCAGCCCGGCGGCTCGGTACGCGACGACGAAGTGATCGCGGCGGCGCAGGAGGCGAACGTCACGATGTTCTTCACGGGCGAGCGGCACTTCTTCCACTGATCCGCCGAGACCGCCCGCGGCCCCGCGCCGCGTTAGGGTCGATCCGGAGTCTGCATCAGGAGGACCGGTGATCTGGGAGATAGACGAGGCGTCGCGTCGCATCGAGGGCCTCGACGAGCACGGCCGCGCGCGGCCGGAGTACGCCGCGTCGCTCGGGCTCATGCCGGCACCTCTCGGCCGCCGTGCTCTCGCGGCGACGATCGAAGCGGCGGTGTACGTCGTGCTGCAGCTGCCGATGCTCATCGTCGCGCTGCCCGGTCTGTTCGCGCTCGCCGCGTCCGGCTCGCGGGCCGCGAGCGGCGACATCCTCCTCATCGTGATCTGCGCGGCGGCCTCGACCGTGCTCACGACCGCGTACGTCATGACGCAGCTGGCGCTGCACGGGCGCCGCGGCGTCACGCTCGGCAAGGCCATCACCGGACTCCGCTCCGTGAACGTGCGCACCCTCGAGCGCCCCGGGTTCTGGCGCGGCGCGGTCGTGCGGGCGCTCGTGCTGTGGGCGAGCTTCGCAGTGCCGCTCTTCGGCCCGCTGCTCGTCATCGCCCTCTCGCCGTTCTTCGACGGCGAGAGCCGCGGCCGCGGCTGGCCCGACCTCGCCGCCGCGACGTGGCTCGTCGACGCCCGCCACGGTCTGAACCCGTATGACGAGAAGCGCATGCGCATCGCCCGCAAGACCGTCGCCACCGACCTGCAGGACGTCCGCAGCGAGCTGCCGTCGCTGGCGACGCCGGTGGGCGAACAGTCCGCCGCGGCGTACATCCCGACCACCCGCAGCAGCGGCGGCGTGCTCGGCGCGCTCCGCGCGGACGATGCCGGCGGCACCGGCGTCCCCCCGACAGGTGTCGGACTCGCACCGGCGGGCGGCGCCGTCCCGGATGCGC
>NZ_RRYE01000148.1 GCF_004010105.1 Microbacterium sp. CPCC 204701 | reverse complement strand
CGCAGCGCGTCGCTCAGCGCCGCGATCAGGGTCTCGATGTGTTCGCGCATGGCTCCTCCTCGTTCACAGAAGAGGAGCCGGGAGCCTCGCGCCTGATACTCGCCCGGGAACCGCGCGGGGGTCAGGCCGCGATCTCCGCGAACGCCCGCACCGGGAAGGTGCCGAAGCCCTCGACCGCCGGCGGGGCCGCCGTGAACCGCGCCCCCCGCGGGGGCACGGCACCCAGGTTCGTCAAGTGCTCGACGACGTGCACGCCCGCGCCGAGCAGCAGCGAGTGGGCGGGCCGCTCGCCCCCGGCCTCCGTGTCGTCGATGTTGAGCGAGTCGATCCCCACCAGCACCGCGCCCCGGTCGATCAGCCACTGCGCGCCCTCGCCCGTGAGGAACGGCGCGCCGACACCGTATTCCGGCTGTCCGAACCAGCGATCCCAGCCGGTGTGCAGCAGGACGGCGGCTCCACGCACGTCGCGATCGGCGAGCGTCTCGGGACGGATGCCCCGGCGCTGGGGCGTCCACGCGTCCTCGAGGTGGAAGACCTCCGCGCGCAGGCCCACGAGCGACGAAAGGTCGAGACCGGCGAGATCGGCGCCCTCGGCATAGCGGTGGAACGGCGAGTCGAGGTACGTGCCGGTGTTGCCGATCATCGTGATGACGTCCATCGCGAACTCCGTACCCGGCGCGTAGCGGATACGCGAGTCCTCCCGGGTGAGATGCGGCGCGATGGTGGGCGCCGGAAGTCCCGGGTAGGTGACGAGCCCGGCCCGGATCGGGTGGCTGAGGTCGACGACGCGCGTCGGGCCCGAGGCATCCACCCCGCCTCCCGGACCCGTCACGGCGTCGACGCCGCGACTGCCGCGGTGGGGCTCCTCGACGACCCTCAGTCCGCGCAGCTCGATCTCGTCGACCAGCGCCAGCCCGAGGTGGGCGATCAGGAGCTGCGCGACTTCGCCCTCGCCGAGGTCGGGCGACGGCAAGTCGAGCCGGAAGCCGGTGCCCGACATTCCCTCGCCGTTGGCGAAGCGGATGTCGAAGTCGAAGTGTGCGCGGTACTCGGTGTCGACAGGCATGGCGAGAGCCTAGGGGCCTCGGAATCCGGCCTGCGAGCCGGGCCACGCCCGGCGCCGGGAACGCGGCAGGATTCCTCTGGCGATCGTCCGTTTCGCCCGCACCGTTCCCGCGCGCGGTCGTTTCGTGCTCGCGCGGTCGAATAATGCGGCAGCGCGAGCACGAAACGGCAGCGCGACAGAATCCCGGCCGAGACAAGGGCAGCGCGAGCAGGAAACAGCAGCGCGAGCTGCAGCGCGTCGCGGCCGATAGCGTCTCACGCGACCGGTGGCAACCCCGTGCCGCGGCCGCCGCGACCGCCGTAGCGTCGGGTCATGGACACCTTCGACTTCGCACCCCGCCGCGCGATCGTGACGGCGTCGGACTCGGGCATCGGCAGGGCCACCGCGCTGGCCCTGGCGGATGCCGGCATGGATGTGGGCATCACGTGGCACCGCGACGAGGAGGGCGCCGAGCGCACCGCCGCGGCCGTACGCGAACGCGGCCGCAACGCCGAAGTGACGCGGTTCGACGCGACCGACCTCGAGCGCGTCGCACCGACGCTCGATGACCTCGTCGAGCGGCTCGGCGGCATCGACGTCTTCGTCAACAACGCCGGCGGCGGCTCGGGCGGGCCGTTCCTCGACGTGTCGATCGAGGACTGGCGCCAGATCGTCGCGCTCAACCTCGACGGCGCGTTCGCGGGCCTGCAGACGGCGGCGCGGCACATGGTGCACGCGGGCCGCGGCGGGCGCCTCATCGCCATCACGAGCGTGCACGAGTCGCAGCCTCGCGTCGGCTCGGCCGCGTACGTCGCCGCCAAGCACGGTCTCGGCGGCCTCATCCGGACGATGGCGCAGGAGCTCGGCGAGCACGCGATCACCGCGAACGCGGTGGCGCCCGGCGAGATCGCCACTCCCCTCACCGATCAGAAGCCCGAGGATGCCGAGCACACCCATCGCCCCGGCGTCCCGCTCGGCCGTCCAGGCAAACCCGAGGAGATCGCCGCGGTGGTCGCGTTCCTCGCGTCGCCGGCGGCCAGCTACGTCACCGGCGCGAGCTGGGGCGTGGACGGCGGGATGCTGCAGATGGGGCCGCAGGCCGGCTCGCACCTCACGAGCGATGCGTGGCGGGAAGGATGAGCATGGACACCGAAGACAACACGGGCATGACCGACGACGAGAAGCGCCGCGATCAGCTGACCTCGGCCCCCGACGCCGTCGAGTCCGACGCGGATCCGCGCATCGATGTCACGCATCGCGACGGCGTGACGCGCATAAACCTCCGCGATGACGCCGACGTGCGTCCCGGCGATCCCACCAAGGACCCCGAGGCCTGACCCGCCGCCCGCGGTGCGAATCTCCGCCGGTGGACCACCCGCGGGGTGGATCGCCGGGCGTCAGGGCCTCACGAACAGGTAGCCGCGCTCGTCGTCGAATCCGCCGATCGCGAGGCCGTCGGCGACGTGGCCGAGCACGGCGTTGCGCACGCGCAGGCGCCAGGCCGCGGCATCCGTCGGCGCCTCACGGCGCATGGGCTCGATATCGTGCGGGATCTCGACCGCCGCGACCACACGATCGCCCTCTGGCGTGCGCACCGGCGGCGCGGCGAGCGCCCACGACACCATGATGCGGTCGGTATCGTCTCCGCGGTTGACGCCGTCGTCCATCGGTCCGTAGTGGTTGACGAGGTACTCGGTCACGCGGGTGCCGAGCACGCGCAGGTTGAAGTGGGCGTTGCGGGCGACGAGCGGGTCGAAGGTCCACGTGATGTGGCCGACCTCTCGCGCGAGGGCCCATTCTCGCTGGTGCTGCTTGAGCACACGGCCGAGACCGTGCGCCTGGCGCCCGGGCAGCACGCCGGTGATGTGGCTGTGCATCGAGCGCGATGCGGGAGCCGCGAAGAAGGCGACAGATGCCCCGACCATCTCTCCGCCCTCATAGAGGCCGACTGCGTAGTTGCCGGAGTGGGCGAGTGCGCGCAGCAGATTCGGCGGCATTCCGCCGCGGTCGCCGCCCCACACCGCGGCGAGCACGTCCGACGCGCGGAACACCTCCTCGACGGTGTCGAGCGGACGGATCTCGATGCCCGGCGGCGTCGCGGTGTCGGCCATGCCCACCAGTCTGCACCCGCCGGGCGCGGGCGTCGGCGGCACCGATAGCCTGGGCGGATGGGTGCGGGTGACGAGAGCGCGAGACGACGACTCACCCGGATGCCTCGACAGGGCGCCATCGTGGCGGTGCTGGCCGTCGCGGGCCTGTGCTCGTCGTTCATGTTCACCCTGATGGTGCCGATCCAGTCGAAGCTGCCCGAGCTGCTCCACGCGAGTCGCGAAGACACCGCGTGGGTCGTGACCTCGACTCTGCTCGCGGCCGCGGTGATCACGCCGATCTCGGGGCGTCTGGGCGACATGTACGGCAAGCGCCGCATCCTGCTCGTGCTCGTCGCCGTGATGGTGGCCGGCTCCGTCATCGCGGCGCTGTCTCCCGGGATCATCGGCATCATCGTCGGGCGCGCGCTGCAGGGCGCGATCGTGGGCGTGGTGCCGCTCGGCATCTCGATCATGCGCGATGTGCTTCACGAGGACCGGGTCGACTCGGCGATCGCGTTCATGAGCGCCACGCTCGGGGTCGGCGGGGCGCTCGGCCTGCCCATCAGCGCGGCCGTCACCGAGCGCAGCGATTGGCACATGCTGTTCTGGATCGCCGCGGGGCTCGGCGTCGTCGTCTTCGCGCTCGTCGTGTGGATCGTGCCGGTGAGCGTGCTGCGCACGGCCGGCCGGTTCGACTTCATCGGCGCCGCGGGGCTCGCCCTGGGCCTGGTCGGCGTGCTCCTCGCGGTCTCGCGCGGCAACGAGTGGGGCTGGGGGTCGCCCGCGGTGCTGATCTCGGGGCTGGGCGGACTCGCGGTGCTGCTGTGGTGGGGCTGGTTCGAGTTGCGCATCGCCGAGCCCCTGCTGGATCTCCGGGTCGCGGCCCGGCCGGCGGTGCTGCTCACCAACATCGCCTCGGTCGCGATGGGGTTCGCGCTGTTCGCGTCGAACATCGTCTATCCGCAGATGCTCGAGCTGCCGGTTGCGACCGGCTCGGGGTTCGGCCTCTCCCTGCTGGCGGCAAGCCTGGTGGTCATGCCGTCGGGCCTGGTCATGATGATCCTCTCCCCCGTCGCCGGGCGCATCGCGCAGCGCACCGGTCCCAAGCTGCTGCTGCTGCTCGGCGCCGTGTCGCTGATCGTGGCGTACGGGTTCACGCTGCTGTGGTCGTCGGAGGTGTGGCACCTCGTCGTCGCCAACATCCTCATCGGCGCCGGCATCGGGTTCGGCTACGCCTCGATGCCGATGCTCATCATGCGGTCGGTGCCGCAGAGCGAGACCGGCGCCTCGAACGGCCTCAACGCCCTCTTCCGCTCGCTCGGCACGAGCACGGCGGCCGCCGTCATCGGAGCGGTGCTCGCGACCTACTCGATCGACTTCGAGGGCGTGCCCGTCCCCACGACGGACGGCTTCACGCTGTCGCTGATCCTCGGCGGAGCGGCGGCGGTCGTGGCCCTGGCGATCGCGGTGTTCATCCCCTCGCGGCGCGCGCCCGAGGAGCGGCATCCGTCGCTTCCGGATTGAACTCCTACTGACGCGGCGCCGCCGGGCCCGCTAGCCTGACGTCATTGTCGGGAGCCGACGGGAGCACGCGCATGGACGGGCGGGATCAGAACGACCGGCGAGACGAGCCCGAGCAGGTGCCGGTGGGGGTGCCCGAGGGCGCGACGGCGGCGGCGGATACCTCGACCCGGCGCGGCGAGCGGGCGGCTCGCGAGAGCGGCACCGACGCGGCCGGCACCACAGCTGCGCAAGACGGCGGTGACCACGACACGCGGTTCTTCGGACAGCCGTGGGCGCTCGCGCATGTGTTCGGCGTGGAGATGTGGGAGCGATTCAGCTTCTATGGGATGCAGGGCATCCTGCTGCTCTACATGTACTACTCGGTCGCCGAGGGCGGGCTCGGGATCGACGAGGCCGTCGCCACCGGCATCGTCGGCGCCTACGGCGGCACCGTGTACCTCTCGACGATCCTCGGCGCGTGGGTCGCGGACCGGCTGCTGGGGTCGGAGCGCGTGCTGTTCTACAGCGCGATCGTGATCATGGCCGGGCACGTCGCGCTCGCCGTCCTGCCGAGCACGTGGGGACTCGGCATCGGCCTGGTGCTGGTAGCGGTCGGCTCGGGCGGCCTCAAGGCCAACGCCACCTCGGTGGTCGGCACGCTCTACGCCGAGAAGGACCCGCGCCGCGACGCCGGCTTCTCGCTGTTCTACCTCGGCATCAACCTCGGCGCCTTCTTCGGTCCGCTCGTCACGGGCGCGCTGCAGTCGTCGATCGGCTTCCACGCCGGGTTCGCCGCGGCCGCAGTCGGCATGGCGCTGGGTCTCCTGCAGTACTCGTTCGGACGCAAGCAGCTGCCCGCGTCGTCGCGCATGGTGCCCAATCCACTCCCGAGCGACCGGCGCCTCATCGCCGCTGGCGTCGGCGTCGCGGGGTTCATCGTCATCGCCGCCCTCGTGCTCATGGGCGTCATCCGCGCCGACAACCTCGCCGGCATCGTCATCATCGTGACGCTGGTCGCCGCGGTCGCGTACTTCGCGGTGATCCTCACCTCGCGCGCGATCAGCGGCACGGAGCGCTCGCGCGTCTACGGCTTCATCCCGCTGTTCATCGTCAACGTCGGCTTCTGGTCGCTGTACCAGCAGCAGTTCACGGTGCTCACCCTCTACTCCGACCAGCAGCTCAACCGCGACATCTTCGGCTGGGAGATGCCGGTGTCGTGGGTCAACTCGATCAACCCGATCTTCGTGATCATCCTGTCGGGCGTCTTCGCCGCGATCTGGACGAAGATGGGGGCACGCCAACCCTCGACGCCGGTGAAGTTCGCGCTCGGAGCGATCATCATGGGCATCGCGTTCCTGCTGTTCCTGCCGTTCGCGAACGGGGCACCGAACTCCACGCCGCTGCTCGCGATCGTCGGCATCCTGCTCGTCTTCACGATCGCCGAGCTCTTCATCTCTCCCGTCGGCCTCTCGGCCTCGACCAAGCTCGCGCCGCAGCGGTTCCACACGCAGATGGTCGCGCTCTACTTCCTGTCGGTGGCGCTGGGCACATCGCTCGCAGGCTGGCTCGCGCAGTTCTACGACCCGGCGAACGAGGTGCCGTACTTCACGATCCTCGGCTTCATCGCGATCGGGCTCGGCATCGCGCTGTGGTTCTCGGTGAAGCCGGTGCTCGCCCTGATGCGGGGTGTCAGGTGACGGATGCCGCGCAGGCGCCCGGCGCCGTGGCGGGCTCAGCGCGGCGCTGACACGGCGAGCCTCGCCCGGGCGAGCATGACGCCCACCACGCCGAACAGCGCGGCGACTCCCATCGCGGCTGCCGACACCGCCGTGGTGACGGTCGGCGCGGTCTCTCCGCCGGCGATGCCGCCCAGCCACGGGCCGACCGCGATCCCGACGTTGAAGAGGACGACGATGCCCGCGCTCGCGAGCGTGCGCGTGCGCTCGGTGGCGATGCGCATGAGCGTCGTCTGCAGCAGCGGGAACAGCGCCCCGATCGCGAAGCCCCACACCAGCAGCGCGCCGATGACCGCGGCGAGCGCGCCGGCGGCGACGGTCAGCACCGCGAAGGCCACGGTGAAGGAGACCAGAATGGCTACGAGGGCGCTCCGGGGGAAGCGGTCGGCGAGGAAGCCGGCGACCACGACGCCCACCATCCCGGCCATGCCGTAGGCGAACAGGAGCATCGCGGCCCACTCGCCGCCGATGGCCGCCGATACCTCGAGGTACGGCCGGATGTACGTGAACGACGCGAACTGCGCGACGGCGATGAGGACCGCCGACGCTCCGAACGCGGCGAGAGCGGGCAGCGACGGATCCCGCCAGAATCCGCGCGCCCGGTCGGTCGTGTCGTTGCGCGCGGGCACGTAGCGCGGCATCCCCCGCACCACGATGACGCCGATGACGAACGCGATGCCGCCGAGCACGACGAACGCCGCCCG
>NZ_RRYE01000147.1 GCF_004010105.1 Microbacterium sp. CPCC 204701 | reverse complement strand
CCCGACGTCGGCGCGTCGGCCCCCGGCGAGCCCTCACGGCAGCTTCGGCCATTCCTCCGGGCCGAGCGAGCCGGCCGGGTACTCCTCCAGCGGCACCTCGCCCGCCCGCCACGCGGCGAGCACCGGGTCGACGATGCGCCAGGACTCCTCGGCGGCGTCGCCGCGCACCGCGAGGGCCGCGTCGGCGTCGAGGATGCCCGACAGCACCTCGCCGTAGGCCTTCAGCGCACCCGCACCGAGGTCGGCCTCCAGCCGCGCGCGCTCGAGTTCGAACGGGTCTTCGCCGCCGTTGACGTTGAGCTCGAGGTCCATGCGGTCTGGCCCGAGCGAGAAGCGCAGCACCGAGCCCGGGGCGTCGCCGGTCAGTCCCTCCGGCACGTGGTTCACGGGCTTGAACGTCACGACCACCTCGCCGTCCTTGCCGGCGAGCGCCTTGCCCGAGCGCAGCGTGAACGGCACGCCCCCCCATCGTTCGTTGCGCACCTCGCATGTGAGCTCGGCGAGGGTCTCGGTGGCGCGGGTGGGATCGACCCCGGGCTCGTCGACGTAGGCGGGAAGCTCGCGATCGCCCACCGTGCCGGCGGTGTACCGTGCGCGCCGTGACGCCGTCGCGGCGTCGTCGCCCCACACGCGGGTCGCCCGCAGCACCGCGGCCGTGGCATCCCGGAGGTCCCTTTCGTGCAGGGTCGTGGGCGGCTCCATCGCGAGCACCGCCATCACCTGGAGCAGGTGGCTCTGGATCATGTCGACGAGCGCGCCGGCACGGTCGTAGTAACCCGCGCGCCCCTCGAGCCCGAGCGTCTCGTCGTAGCGGACGACGACCGACTCGATGTGCTGCGCCGACCACACCGGCGCGAAGACGCGGTTGGCGAAGCGCACGCCGAGCAGGTTGAGGGTCGTCGATCGCCCGAGGAAGTGATCGACGCGGAAGATCTGCTCCTCGGGCACGAGCCGCGCGACGGTGGCGTTGAGCTGACGGGCGCTGGCCTCGTCGACCCCGAACGGCTTCTCGAGCGCGAGCACGGCCCCCTCAGGGATCGCGACGTCGGCGAGCGCCGTGCACGCGGCGGCGGCTACGGCGGGGGGCACCGCGAAGTACAGCGCCAGCCGGTCGCCCGGGTCGGCCATCAGCTTCGCGAGGTCGCGGGGATCGGTGATGTCGGCACGCTGGTACGTCGTCTCGGCGATGGCGTCGAACGCGTCGGCGAAGCCCCCCGAAGCGAATGCGTCGCGCACGACCTGCTGCCAGCGGGCGTCGTCCCAGTGGTCGATCCCTGCTCCGCGCAGCCGGATCCGCCGGCTCGGCTCGAGCGTGAGCAGCTGGCCGAGCGCCGGCAGCAGCAGTCGCGAGGTGAGGTCGCCCGAGGCGCCCAGGATCAGAAGGGTGGTCTGCGGCTCGGCCATGCGCCCAACCTATCCGCCTGTCGCCGACGGCGGGAGGACTGTCGCTCCGAGCGCGTCTTTGCCAGAATCAGGACGATGCCGGCCCCGATCGAGGACTACGCCCTGCTCAGCAGCTGCCGCACCGCGGCGCTCGTCTCGCGAGAGGGCAGCATCGATTGGCTGTGCGTGCCCCGCTTCGATTCGCCCTCGGTGTTCGGGGCGCTGCTCGGCGACGAGGATCACGGATGCTGGAGCCTGCGCGCGGGCGATCCTGAAGCGAAGAGCACCCGGCGCTACGACGGCGACACCTTCATCCTCGTCACTCGGTGGGAGACCGCCGACGGGGTGGCGGAGGTGCATGACTTCATGCCCATCGACGGGAACCGCGTCGATGTCGTCCGTCGTATCGTCGGCGTGACCGGGACGGTCGAATTCACCGACACGGTTCGCCTGCGATTCGATTACGCGCGGGCGACGCCGTGGGTGCGGCGGGTGCCCGGCATTCCTCTCACCGGGCTCGCGATCGCGGGTCCGCACGCGCTGGTGCTCCGCGGCGCGCCGCTGCGGCCGATCGACCACGCCCACTCCGCGACCATCACCGTCGGTGCCGGTGAGGTCGTCGACCTCTCGCTCACCTGGTTCAAGTCCCACCACGACGTCCCCGCCCCGCTGGACGTGGACCGCTCCCTCGCCGCGACGCGCGCGTGGTGGCAGGACTGGGCCGACCGCATCGACCACCATGGCCCGCACCGCGACGAGGTCGTCCGTTCGCTGCTGGTGCTGCGGGCGCTCACGCATGAGAGCACCGGTGGGATCGTCGCCGCCGCGACGACGTCACTGCCGGAGGACTTCGGCGGGTCGCGCAACTGGGACTACCGCTACGTGTGGCTGAGGGACGCGGCTCTCACGCTCGAGACGCTGCTCGAGCACGGGTTCACCGGGGTCGCGGAGCGCTGGCGGGGGTGGCTCCTCCGGGCCATCGCCGGCGACCCGGCCGACGTGCAGATCATGTACGGGCTGGCCGGCGAGCGCGACCTCGCCGAGCGCGAGATCGCGAGCCTTCCGGGCTACCGCGGTGCCGCGCCGGTGCGGATCGGCAACGGCGCCGTCAGCCAGTACCAGGCTGACGTGATCGGCGAGGTGATGGTGGCGCTGGAGGCCACTCGCGAGGCCGGCGTCGCCGAGGACTCGTTCTCGTGGCCGCTGCAGCGCGCTCTGCTCTCGCAGGTGATCGAATGGATCGACCGTCCCGACCGCGGCATCTGGGAGATCCGCGCCGAGGACCGCATGTTCACCCACTCCCGCGTGATGATCTGGGCCGCTCTCGACCGGGGCGTCCGGGCGGTGCGCGAGACGGGCCTCGAGGGCGACGCGGACGGATGGGCGCTGGCCCGTGATCGCATTCGCGCGGAGGTCGACCAGAGGGGATTCGACGCGGACCGCGGCCACTTCGTCCAGCATTACGGCTCCACCGAGGTCGACGCGTCTCTCCTGCTGATCCCGCAGGTCGGCTTCTGCGCGTACGACGATCCGCGCATGCTCGGCACGGTCGCCGAGATCGAGCGCACCCTGATGCGGGACGGACTCGTGCGGCGCTACCGCACCGAGGCCGGCGTCGATGGCCTCTCCGGAGACGAGCATCCCTTCCTGGCGTGCTCGTTCTGGCTCGTCGAGCAGTACGCCAGCAGCGGTCGCGTCGACGACGCGAATGTTCTGATGGACCGGCTGTGCGGCCTCGCAAGCGACCTGGGCCTGCTGTCCGAGGAGTACGACGTCGAAGGCGAGAGGCACGCGGGCAACACGCCGCAGGCGCTCACCCACCTCGCGCTCGTGCGCGCGGCGGACGCCCTCGTCGGGCACGCGGGACGCGCCGCACTGCGCAGATGACAGGATGCCGCGGCGTTCGCGGACCGCCGCGGCATCCGTCATCCGCGTCAGCGGGCGAGCGCCTCCGAGAGCTTCACGCGGGCGCCCATGCGCAGCAGCGAGTTCTCGTAGATGCGCGCGCCGATGAGGATCGCGGCGACGCACGTGGAGACGAGGATCGCGAGCGACACGAGCGGCTCCCACCACAGCGCCTCGCCGAGGAAGATGCGCATCGGCATGCCGACCGGCGCCGAGAACGGCACATACGACATCACGCCCAGCACGACGGGGTTGTCGTTGAAGAAGATCACCAGGAAGTACGGCGCCATGATGAGCATCGTGAGCGGAGTCGTCGTCGACCCGATGTCCTCCATGCGCGACACCATCGACGCCGCGGCCGCGAACAGCGAGGCGAGCAGGATGAAGCCGAACAGGAAGAACACCGCGAACCACGCGATCGGCGCGCCGAGGCCCTGCAGCAGGGCCGTCTGATCGGTCACGGTGAGACCGACGATCGCGATCGCGGCGAGGAGGAGGATCTGCGCCATCGCGAGGATCGTGTTGCCGATCACCTTGCCGGCCAGCAGCACCCGCACCGGGATCGCCGAGATGAGCAGCTCGACCACGCGGGTCTGCTTCTCTTCGACGACGCTTTGCGCGATCGTGCCGCCGAACATCGACGCGGCGAACAGGAACACGATGCCGAACCCGACGGCGGCGATGTAGCCGAGCGCCGCATTGACGTCGTCGGGAGAGAGCAGCTCGACGGGAGGGAGTTGCGCCAGCTGCAGCAGCAGCTGGGTCGGTGCACTCGTGTCGGCCAGCACCGCGAAGCCGGTCGGCGAGGAGGTGTCGCCGATGATCGCCGCATCGACGTCGCCGCTGGAGACGAGCGCCTCGGCTTCGGCACGGTCGGCGACGTCGGTGACCTCGAGGCCGTCGACGCCCGCGACGTACTGCGTCGCGTCGGCCGTCACGGCGACAGGGGTGCCGCTCGAGCTCGACGCCTGGAAGCCCGCCCAGATCACCAGCGCGAGGGCGCCCACGAGCAGGATCGCGGTCGAGATGACGAAAGCCTTGCTGCGCAGCTTCGAGCCGATCTCGCGCTCTGCGACGAGCCACATGCCCTGCGCGGCGCTGAGCGAGGTCTCGGTGGGTCGGACGGTGCTCACTGGATGACCTCCTTGAAGATCTGGGCGAGGGTGGGATGCTGCGGCGCGAAGCTCGCGACGTCGCCCTGCTCGACAGCGCGGCGCAGCACCCGCTGCGCGATCTCGTCGCTGTCGGCGTCGAACACCGCATACCCGCCGTCGAAGCTCAGAACCTGGACGCCCGGCTCGGCTCGGAGCCAGCCGGCGTCGCCCGCCGAGACGAGCTCGTAGCGGCGCGTCGAGTGCTCGGCGCGCAGCGCATCACGGGGCCCGGCGGCGCGGATCGTTCCGCCGGCGATGATCACGAGGTCGTCGCACAGCCGCTCCACGACGTCGAGCTGGTGCGACGAGAACAGCACCGCGGAGCCGGCTGCCGCGCGCTCCTGCAGCACGCCCGCCACAACGTCGACCGCGAGCGGGTCGAGGCCCGAGAACGGCTCGTCGAGGATCAGCATCTGCGGGTCGTGTACGAGCGCCGCCGCGATCTGCGCGCGTTGCTGGTTGCCGAGCGACAGCGTCTCGACGTTGTCGTCGAGGCGCTCCCCGAGTCCGAGCCGCTCCAGCAGCGCGGTGGCGCGGGTCGAGGCATCCGTCTTCGAGAACCCGTGCAGGCGCGCCAGGTAGACGATGTGCTCCCGCACCTTCATCTTCGGGTACAGGCCGCGCTCTTCGGGCATGTATCCGAAGCGACGGCGGTCGGACGCCGACACCTCGGCACCGTCGAGGGTGACGGTGCCTGCGTCCTTGGCCAGCACGCCCAGCACGATCCGCATGGTGGTGGTCTTTCCGGCGCCGTTCCCGCCGACGAAGCCGGTGAGCCGGCCGGGGCGGACCTCGAACGACACCTCGTCGAGCACGCGGCGACCCGCGTAGCTCTTCGTGATGCCCCGCAGCTGCAGCATGTTGTCTCCTCTCGTTGACGTCGTGACCATCACGCTACGGACGACGGCTTCCGTCGTCCTCCCCCTCAAGGGGGAGATCCGGCTGCTCCGCTGCGCGGGGGAGAGTCGCGTGACATCGGTTTGCATACTTCGGAATAGATCTGAGATCCATGTGCTTGCATGGAAGTGGAATGTCCACGGTGGTCCCCGCCGGGGACCTCTCTGTTTGAAGGAGCACAATCCATGTCCGACCGGACCATCGGCTACATCGTCGGCAGCATCTCGTCGACCTCGATCAACCGCCGCCTCGCGAAGGCGCTCGAGCGTCTCGCCCCCGAGGGCACGACCCTCGTCGAGATCCCGATCGCGGACCTCCCGTTCTACTCGCCCGACCACGACGCCGACTTCCCTCAGGTCGCGCGCGACTTCAAGCAGGCGATCGAGGACGTCGACGGCGTGATCATCGTCACCCCCGAGTACAGCCGCTCGGTCCCGGGCGTCCTGAAGAACGCCCTCGACTGGTCCGCGCGACCCTGGGGCCACGCCTCGTTCAACGGCAAGCCCACGGCCGTCATCGGCACGTCGCAGGGCGGCATCGCGACCGCCGCGGCGCAGCAGCACCTGAAGGCGATCCTCAGCCACTACAACGCTCCGACTCTCGGCCAGCCCGAGGGCTTCGTCCAGACCCTTCCCGGCCTGTTCACCGAGGACGGCGAGGTCACCAACGACCAGACCGCCGAGTTCCTCGTCGGCTACCTCGAGGCCTTCGGCGCACTCGTCGACCGCTACGCGCCCGTCCGCGAAGCCGTCGCCGCCTGAGCTTCTCTCCCTGCCGACGGATGCCCCGGCCCGGAGTCCCTCGTGGGCTCGGGGCCGGGGCATCCGTCGTCTTGGCGGGGCGCCACGTTCTGCACCTGCGGCGCGCGATTCTTGGCGAGTCGCCAGAATCGGGCGGGACTCGGGCGGCGTTGCGTGTTGGCGAGTCGCCACGAATCGCATGTAGGGGCGTACTTCATGGCGAGTCGCCAGAGTCGGGTGCGGCTCGACGCGCCCGTTGGGGAGGGCGCGGTCAGGCGAGGCCGTGGCGGTGGGCGTACACGACAGCGGCGACGCGGTCGCGGGCGCCGAGCTTCTGGAGCACGTTCGACACGTGCGTCTTCACGGTCGCCTCGCCGATGTAGAGGCGCTGCGCGATCTCGGCGTTGCTCATCGCCTGTGCGACGAGCCGCAGCACCTCGGTCTCGCGTTCGGTCAGCTCGATGCGAGGCGCGTCGACCGGCTCAGCGACCGGGAGTCCCGGCGCCTGAGCGGGGGGCGTCCCCGGTCCCTGAGCCTGCCGAAGGGCCGGCGCCTGGGTGAAGCGGGCGATCACGCGCCGGGTCACCTCGGGCGCGAGCAGCGCGTCGCCCGCGGCCGCGACGCGCACGGCGTTCACGAGCTCCTCAGGGCCGGCGTTCTTCAGCAGGAAGCCGCTCGCGCCCGCCGCGAGCGCGTCGAAGAGGTAGTCGTCGCGGTCGAACGTGGTCACGACCACCACGGCCGCATCGACGTCGGGGTCGCCGACGATGCGTCGCGTGGCCTCGAGGCCGTCCATGTCGGGCATCTGCACGTCCATGCAGATCACGTCGGGACGCAGAACGGATGCCGCAGCCACCGCCTCGTGGCCGTTCGTCGCCTCACCCACGACGGCGACGTCGCTCGCCGCCTCGAGGATCATGCGGAATCCCGTCCGCATCACCGCGTGGTCGTCGACGAGCAGCACGCGGATCGTGCCGCCGGTCATGTGCGCGCCTCCGCCGCGGCGGCCGGGCGCAGCGGCA
>NZ_RRYE01000146.1 GCF_004010105.1 Microbacterium sp. CPCC 204701 | reverse complement strand
CGCGTCGCGCTCGACACGGGCAAGCCCGTCGGCTTCGGCGTGCTCACACTCGACGACGAGGCGCAGGGCATCGCACGCGCCGGATTGCCCGGCTCCGAGGAGGACAAGGGCCACGAGGCCGCGGACGCCGCGATCCGCACGGCGCTCGTGCTGCGGGCACTCCGACAGGCTCAGTGACCGGGACCGGGCTCCGTGACCGGGCCGGGGTCACTGGCGCTCCGGGTGAGGGGCGCCTTCCTGGCGCCGGCCTGGGGATGGGCCTAGCGTGACGAACATGGAAATCCTCCGTCACATCGTCGTTCTCATCCATCTCGTCGGGTTCGCGGTGCTCTTCGGATCCTGGGTCGTCGAGGCCGTCGGCGGCAAGCACCGGATCACGCGCCTCATGCACTGGGGACTCGCGATCGCCGGTATCGCCGGCCTCATCCTGGCCGCCCCGTGGGGCGGCGCCGACCTGGACTACGCCAAGATCGGCGTGAAGCTCGTCATCCTCCTCATCATCGGCGCGCTGCTCGGCATCGGCAGCGGTCGGCAGCGCAAGACCGGATCCGTCCCGCCGGCGATCTTCTGGTCGATCGGCGTGCTCACGCTCGCGAACGCCGCGATCGCCGTGCTCTGGACCTGACACACGCGAGAACACAGACGGATGCCGCGGCCCGAGTGCCGCGGCCCGAGTGCCGCGGCACCCGTCTGTGTCCGGCCATGGTCAGGGCGCCGAATGCAACGGCATCGCCGCACCTGCCCGCCCCGTCCGCTCGTCAACACTGGTTGACAGGTTGCATGCCCGTCAACTACGGTTGACGACGACGGATGCCGCGACCGCCGCATCCGGATCGACCGAGGAGCGAGCGATGAGCGGGGACGAGATCCTCACCCTGATCGGTGCGGCGGGCGAGCGCGAGCCGCTCGCCGAGCTGCGCCGTCTCGCCGAGGTGCGGCGCGAGCTCGCCCGCGCCGAAGAGGTGCAGGTGCGCAGGGCCCGCAACCTCGGCTTCTCATGGCAGGCCATCGCGAGCGCCCTGGGCGTGAGCAAGCAGGCCGTCCACAAGAAGTACGGTCGAAGGTAAGCCCCTTCACGAACGAGGTACACCATGCCCTCCGCCGACATCGACGAAGCTCCCGCCCGCGAGTCCACCCCGGCTCGCAGCATCCGGAACCGCCGCGGCAAGACCGACGACGGACCCCGCGCCACATTCGGACAGCTGCTGCCGTACCTCTTCGAGCACAAGCGCACACTCGTCGTCGTCTCGGTGCTCAGCGTCCTGGGGGCGATCGCCACCCTCGTGCAGCCGCTGCTCGTCGGGCAGGTGATCGAGCGCGTGCAGGGCGAGCTGCCCCTCGGCTGGCTGCTGTGGGCCCTCGTCGGCTTCGTCATCGCATCGTCGCTCATCACCGCCTGGCAGCACTACCTGCTCCAGCGCACGGGCACCGCGGTCGTGTACTCGAGCCGCCGCCGGCTGATCTCGCGGATCCTGCACCTGCCGATCAGCGAGTTCGACGCGCGCCGAACCGGCGATCTCGTCTCGCGGGTCGGCAGCGACACCACCCTGCTCTACGCCGCGCTCACGCAGGGCCTGGCCGACGCGATCGGCAACGCCCTGCTGTTCGCCGGCGCCCTCATCGCGATGGCCCTCATCGACTGGGTGCTGCTCGCGATCATCGTGGTCGTGCTCGGTGTCTCGGTGCTGGGCGTCACCGCGCTCAGCGGTCGCATCCGCACGGCCTCGACCGAGCAGCAGGAGAAGGTCGGTGAACTCGCGTCGGGCGTCGAGCGCGCAGTCGGCTCGATCCGGACCGTGCGCGCCGCGGGCGCGACCGCGCGCGAGGTGGCATCGGTCACCGAGCGCGCGAGCGACGCGTACCGCGTCGGCGTGCGGATCGCGAGGGTGTCGGCGCTCGTCGTGCCGATCGCCGGCGTCGCGCTGCAGGTGTCGCTGCTCGTGGTGATCGGCTTCGGCGGCTTCCGGGTCGCCACCGGCGCCATCACGATCGCGAGCCTCGTGATGTTCATCATGTTCCTCTTCCTGCTCATCGCCCCGCTCGGCTCGTTCTTCGGGGCGATCACCTCCGTCAACCAGGCGCTCGGCGCGCTCGGCCGCATCCAGGAGGTGCTCGACCTGCCCACCGAGTCGCACGACGACGCCACGATCGCCGCCGCGGTGCAATCGGCGGATGCCGCCGACCCGTCGTCGCGCGCCGAGATGAGGAGGGATGCCGAGATGAGGGTGGATTCGTCCGGGGTGCCCCTCGGTTCGGCGCATTCCCTCACGTCGGCACCGGCGATCGAGTTCCGCGACGTGCGCTTCCGCTACCCCGAGGCCGTGGTGCGGGCACGGCGGAAGGCAGAGTCCGAGGCGCTCGCGCTCCTCGAGAACGCGCACGTCGACACCTCGTCGCTGACGTTGTCCGACCTCGACTCCTCGGGTTCGGGGCAGATTTCGTCCGTCGGGGCGGAGGTCATCCGCCCCGACGCCGAACATCCGCCGCACACCCGGGATGAGGATCGGGTGGCGGTCGACGGCGAGGTGCTGCGCGGGGTGTCGTTCGCGGTGCCGCGCGGCGCGCGCGTCGCGCTCGTCGGACCCTCGGGGGCCGGCAAGAGCACCACGCTCGCGCTCATCGAGCGGTTCTACGACCCGACCGGCGGCGCCATCCTCCTCGACGGAGTCGACGTCCGCGCGATCGACCGCGCCGACCTGCGCGCACAGCTCGGGTACGTCGAGCAGGATGCCCCGACCCTGGCCGGCACGCTCGGCGACAACCTGCGACTGGCCTCGCCCGAGGCATCCGACGCCGAATGCGAAGCCGTGCTGCGCGCCGTCAATCTGGGCGAGGTGCTCGACCGGAACCCGCTCGGACTCGACGCGCCCGTCGGCGAGAGCGGGGTCATGCTCTCCGGCGGCGAGCGTCAGCGGCTCGCGATCGCGCGCGCGCTGCTCGCCGCTCCCCCGATCCTGCTCCTCGACGAGTCGACGTCGTCGCTCGACGGACTCAACGAGCAGCGCATGCGCGATGCGATCGACGCCGTCGCCGCGGGCCGCACTCTCATCGTCATCGCGCACCGACTCTCCACCGTCGTCGACAGCGACCACATCGTGGTCTTGGACCACGGCCGCGTCGTCGGCCAGGGCACGCACTCCGAACTCGTCGAGTCGACGCCGTTGTACCGCGACCTCGCGAGGCACCAGCTGCTCGTGTGAGCCGGCGCCCCATCCGCCACAACGAAGTAGGCGCCCGGCCCCTCTGCCAAGAAGAGGGCCGGGCGCCGGTCTGGAAGGGCTCGAAGAGCGAGCCCCGGGTCAGGAGCGCTGCAGCCGGTAGCGCAGCGCGGCGAGCTCGGCCCACAGCGGCGCGGGTACGCGCCCCTCGAACGTGCGGTAGAACTCCTCGGTCAGGTCGGCCTCGCGCAGCCACGACTCGCGGTCGATCGCGAACAGCTCATCGAGGTCTTCCTGCGTGACGTCGAGGCCGGTCAGGTCCAGGTCCTGTGCGCGCGGAAGGCGTCCGATCGAGCTGTCGACCGCGGGCACCTCGCCCTCGATGCGGCGGATGATCCAGTCGATGACGCGCGAGTTGTCGCCGAACCCCGGCCACAGGAAGCGGCCGTCGGAGCCCTTGCGGAACCAGTTCACCTGGAAGACGCGCGGCGCGCGGTCGAAGCGCAGCTTCTGCCCGACCTTGAGCCAGTGCGCGAAGTAGTCGGCCATGTTGTAGCCGCAGAACGGGAGCATCGCGAACGGGTCGCGACGCAGCTCGCCGACCGTGCCCTCGGCGGCCGCGGTGCGCTCAGACGACACGTTCGACCCCATGAAGACGCCGTGCGTCCAGTCGGTGGCCTCGACGACGAGCGGTACGTTCGTGGCCCGTCGCCCGCCGAACAGGATCGCGTCGAGCGGCACGCCCTGCGGCGCGTCCCAGTCGTCCGCGATCTGCGGGCACTGGGCGGCCGCGACGGTGAAGCGCGAGTTGGGGTGGGCGGCAGGACGACCGGATGCCGGCGTCCAGGGCTTGCCCTCCCAGTCGATGAGGTCGGCCGGGGGCTCGTCGGTGAGGCCCTCCCACCACACGTCGCCGTCGGGGCGCAGCGCGACGTTGGTGAAGATGGTGTTGCCCCACAGCGTCTCGATCGCCGTGACATTGGTCGACTGCCCCGTTCCGGGCGCGACGCCGAAGAAGCCGGCCTCGGGGTTGATCGCCCACAGGCGGCCGTCTTCGCCGGGCCGCAGCCACGCGATGTCGTCGCCGAGCGTCTCGACGCGCCAGCCGGGGATCGTCGGCCGCAGCATCGCGAGGTTCGTCTTGCCGCACGCCGAAGGGAACGCCGCGGCGATGTGGTACGCGCGGCCGGCGGGGTCGATGACGCGGATGAGCAGCATGTGCTCGGCCAGCCACCCCTCGTTGCGGCCGATGACCGAGGCGATGCGCAGCGCGAAGCACTTCTTCGCGAGGATCGCGTTGCCGCCGTACCCTGAGCCGTACGACCACACCTCGAGCGTCTCGGGGAAGTGGACGATGTACTTCTCGTCGTTGCACGGCCACGGCACGTCCCGCTGACCGGGTTGAAGCGGCGCACCCACGGAGTGGACCGTCTTCACCCACGGCGCGCCGGCGGCGACCTCGCGCACGACCTCGGTGCCGACGCGCGTCATGATCCCGATCGACGCGACCGCGTACGCGCTGTCGGTGACCTGCACCCCGATATGCGACAGCGGTCCGCCGACCGCGCCCATCGAGAACGGCACGACGTACATCGTGCGGCCCGTCATCGAACCCTCGAACAGCGGCGTGATGGTGGCACGGATCTCGTCGGGCGCGATCCAGTTGTTCGTGGGTCCCGCGTCCTCTTCGCGCTCGGAGGCGATGAACGTGCGCGCCTCGGTGCGCGCCACGTCGCTCGGGTGCGAGCGCGCCAGATACGAGCCGGGCCGCCATTCCGGGTTCAGCTTGATGAGCTTGCCCTCGTCGACCATCTCGCGCAGCAGCGCATCGTTCTCGGCGCGCGACCCGTCGACCCAGTGGATGCGGGCCGGCTGGGTGAGCGCCGCGATCTCGTCGACCCATGCCAGAAGGTCGGCCATGCCCTCGCCCTGGATCGTCGGCACCTCGCCATACGTCCGCGTGACGGCGGGACGGCCGGATGCGGAGGCTTCGCCCCGGGTGAAGATGTCGGCAAGAGCCATGGTGTCGCTCCTCTTCGATTCGACGTGCAGATTCGTGCTCTGCCTCCACTTTCGCGCGATTCGGATGCCTCTTTGCAAGGTTGTGCTCGTCAAGAGTGGCGATTCTTTCGCTACGATCAAGGAATGCCGCCCACATCGCTCGAACTGTCGACCCTCGGCCACCGCATCCGTCATCAGCGCCTCGCCCACGGGTACACGCTGGACGAGCTCGGTGCGCTGGTCGGCGTCGCGGGAAGCCAGCTGAGCCTCATCGAGAACGGCAAGCGCGAGCCGAAGCTGTCGCTCCTGCAGGCGATCGCGTCGGCAACGGGCGCCGACGTCGCCGACCTCCTCTCAGCCGAGCCTCCGAACCGGCGCGCCGCGCTGGAGATCGAGCTCGAGCGCGCACAGTCCGGCTCGGTGTTCCGTCAGCTCGGCATCGCCCCGGTCAAGGTCACCAAGGGAATGAGCGACGAGACCATCGAGTCGATCCTCGGTCTGCACCGCGAGCTGCAGCGTCGCGAGCGCGAGGCGATCGCGACACCCGAGGAGGCGCGCCGTGCCAACACCGAGCTGCGGCTGAAGATGCGTGAGCTCGACAACTATCTGCCCGACATCGAGAAGCTCGCCGAGAAGCAGCTGAAGGCCGCGGGCCACGTATCGGGAGCGTTGACGCACCGCACCGTGAGCATCATGGCCGAGAAGCTCGGCTTCGAGCTGATCTACGCAGGCGACCTGCCGCACTCCACCCGGTCCATCACCGACGTCGAGCACGGCCGGATCTATCTGCCTCCCGCATCCATCCCCGGCGGGCACGGCCTGCGATCGATGGCCCTGCAGGCCATGGCGCACCGCCTGCTCGGCCACAAGCGCCCGACCGACTACGCCGACTTCCTGCAGCAGCGGCTCGAGATCAACTACTACGCGGCCTGCTGCCTGATGCCCGAGACGGCGTCGGTGGCGTTCCTGCAGCAGGCGAAGAAGGACCGCAACCTCGCGGTCGAGGACTTCCGCGACGCGTTCGGCGTTACGCACGAGGCGGCGGGGATGCGTCTGACCAACCTCGCGACCACGCACCTCGGCATCCGTCTGCACTTCCTGCGGGTCGACGGCTCGGGAGCGATCACGCGCGTGTACGAGAACGACGACCTGCCGCTGCCGATGGATGTGACGGGAGCCGTCGACGGTCAGATCGCGTGCCGCAGGTTCTCTGCACGGTCGGCATTCTCGGAGCAGAACCGCACGACCGAGCATCACCAGTACACCGACACGCCGGCGGGCACCTACTGGTGCTCGACGCAGACCGGCACCACCTCCGCCGGCGAGTTCTCGATCACCGTCGGCGTGCCGTTCGACGACGCGCGGTGGTTCCGGGGCCGCGAGACCCAGAAGCGGGCGACCTCGACATGCCCCGACGAATCGTGCTGTCGCCGTCCGCCGGCCGACGTCGCCGAACGCTGGTCGGGCAAGGCGTGGCCGAGCGCCCGCGTGCACATGCAGATGTTCTCGCCGCTCCCCCGGGGCGCGTTCCCGGGGGTCGACGACAACGAGGTCTACGACTTCCTCGACCGCCACGCCCGAAGCGGGGCTACGCCGTGATGAAGTCCCGGTAGCGGTCGAGGGCGGCAGCGATCTCGGCATCCGTCGCCGCGTCCGGGCTGAACAGCTCGGGCACCGGGTCATCGGCGTGCCGCCGGACCGCGACGGAGTGGGTCCACACGCCGACCACCTCACCGCGCGCGACGAGGATCGGCCGCACGATCCCGTTCATCGACGGACCGATCGCCGCGAGGAACTCCGGTGCGCAGGGCACGGTGCGGTCGACGTACGACAGGTAGTACTCCTCGAACGGCGGCAGCGCGACGACCTCGGGGGCCGCGCCGTCGGGCTGCGGCGCGGGCTCGACGACGTACTTCGGCTCGGGTTCGTCGGCCACGAGGGTGAGGCGGTCGGATGCCGCCTCCGCCGCGCTGCGCG
>NZ_RRYE01000145.1 GCF_004010105.1 Microbacterium sp. CPCC 204701 | reverse complement strand
CGACGACGACGGGAAGCGTGTCGTATGCCGCCGCCGCGGCGACGGATGCCGGGACCCGGGGCCGCGGCGGCACGACGGCCTGCGCGGGCGCGGACGGCGGCACGGGATTCAACGGGTCTCCGCGGCCGGCATACCCTCGCAGACCGGCCTGCTGGATGACGCGCTGGATCGTCAGTCCGCGCTCGTCCGGCTCGCCCACGAAGCGGATCTCGCGCAGCCCCTGCTCTTGCGCAGCCGACTCGAACACGAAATGCCCGTACCCGAACATGCGGCCGACCACCGGCTTGTGCACGGAGATGTCGAGGATGCGCGACAGCGGCATCGTCGCGATGCGCTGCGAGAGGATGCCGTGAACGCGGAACACCCGCATGTTGGTGATGACGAACCGGTCCATCCGCTGCTCCAGGATCCGCCAGGACGCATGGAGCATGACCGCTCCACCGGCGAACGCCGGCACCCACCATGCCTGGGGCGGGACGAAGAAGGTCAGCAGGAACACGACGGTGCCGCCGAACAGCTCCAGCACGGCAGCCACGGTCGCCGCCCAGTGCTTGCGCACCTCGTCGACGATGACCTCCCCCTGATCCGCGATCAGGTGCCGATCGATGCGCGGATCGAACACGCTCAGCCTCCGGCGAGCGCCACGAAGAAGTCGACGACGGCCACGCCCGCACCCCAGACGGCGCCGAAGGCCCCCTGGACGGCGTTCGCGGCATCCTGCGGGCGTGTCACGAGGTAGAAGATGGCGAAGGCGATCACGAGTCCGATGATGACGCGCTTGACGATCTTCATGTGAGGGGGTCCCTTCGGATCGGTGAGGACGTGCGATCCCCCCAGAACGCAGACTCTGCTTTTCTACCGTCATTTCGCCCGTTCGGCCATGAGGCACGCGGGCGCGTCGCGATTGCCGCGTGCGAACCGGCGCGGACTGGCACCATGGACCCATGTGGATCGGGTGGATCGAGTTCGACCTCCTGCTGGGCGACGTTCACTCCCTCAAAGAGAAGCGCAGCGTGCTGCGTCCGCTCGTCGCGGAGCTGAGCCGGCGCACCGAGGCCGCCGCGGCGGAGGTGGGAGAGCACGATCTGCACCGCCGCGCCCGCGTCGGCGTGTCGGTCGTCGCCTCCGGAGCCTCGCATGTGCGCGACGTGCTGGACCACGCCGAGAGGCTCGTCGCCGACAGGCGCGAGGTCACGCTGCTGTCGGCCCGGCGAGGGCTCCACTCGAGCGAGGACTGAGCTCAGCCGGCGATCGCGTGGCCGATGACCTCGCCGCCGCCGCCGAAGCGGATGGTGCGGCCGATCGTGCTGTCGTCGTCGATGGCGGCCGCGATCGCAGCGGCGACGTCGGCGCGCGGCACCTCGCCCCCGCCGGCGGGATCGAGCTGGATGCGGCCGGTCGGCGCATCGAGCGTGAGTGTGCCCGGCGCAAGGATCGTCCAGTCCAGCGCGCTCGCGGCGAGATGCTCGTCGGCGGCCCATTTTGCGTCGGCATAAGGGAAGAACGACGAGCCGGACGCGACCCCGTGATCGGCCCGAGAACCTAGCCACGACACCATGAGATAACGGTC
This sequence comes from Microbacterium sp. CPCC 204701, assembly GCF_004010105.1. Lineage (GTDB taxonomy): Bacteria > Actinomycetota > Actinomycetes > Actinomycetales > Microbacteriaceae > Microbacterium. Next base: position 5,591 of record NZ_RRYE01000145.1, on the reverse strand, counting down.
CACGCCCGCGGCCGCGGCGGCATCCATCGAGCGGATCGCGGCGTCCCGATCGACCGCGTAGGTGCGGGCCGGATTGCCGCCGCCCGCACCCGCCGACCAGACCACGACGTCGTTGCCGGCGATGAGGTTCGTCAGCTGCTCCACCTCGAGCAGCTCGACATCGGCCACGACCGGCTGAGCGCCGGCGGCGCTGACCTCTGCCTCGTGGGCGGGATCGCGGATGACGGCCGTCACCGTGTGGCCCTCCCGCACGAGCAGCGGCTCGAGCAGCAGCGCGACCCTCCCGTGTCCGCCGAAGATCAGGATGCGGGTCATGGCGTCTCCTTCCGTCACTCGCTCCACGGTACGCCGGAACATCGCGGTGCGGGTCAGGTCCCGCCGGCGCCGAGCATCGCGAGCTGGAACGTGCCGATGCCGCGCGTCAGACCACCCGTTGAGGTGCGGGCGGCGTACGGGCTTTCGCCGGGAGAGTCCTTCGCGCGACCCATCGACACCCCCTGCGCTTCGCGACCCAGAGAGTGTAGACCGCCGCGACTCGCTGCCGCGGACCTGGCGACCGCCCGCGTCCGCTGCTACCGTGCGAACCGAAGAGCCACCCCACCGGCGAAGGGACGACGACGTGACCGCAGCACCGCACGACGCCAGCTCACGGGGGGCGGTGTCGCGCCCACGGGAGCAGTGGACCGGACAGGTGGGGTTCATCCTCGCCGCGATCGGCTCGGCGGTGGGCCTCGGCAACATCTGGCGCTTCCCCGGCGTCGCCTATGAGAACGGCGGCGGGGCGTTCCTGATCCCCTACCTCGTCGCGCTGCTGACCGCCGGCATCCCGATCCTCTTCCTCGACTACGCCCTCGGGCACCGGTTCCGCGGCGCCGCCCCGACCGCGTTCCGCCGCGTGGGACGCGCGTTCGGCCGCTGGACCGAGTCGCTCGGCTGGTTCCAGGTCGCGATCGCCTTCGTGATCGGGCTGTACTACACCGCCGTCATCGCGTGGGCGCTCAGCTACTTCGTCTTCTCGTTCGACCTGCGCTGGGGCGACGACCCAGCGGGCTTCCTCACCGGCGAGTACCTGCAGGTCGGCGACCCGGGCATCAGCTTCGAGTTCGTCCCGGGCGTGCTGATCCCTCTCGCGATCGTGTGGATCGCGGCGATCGTGGTGCTGGCCGCCGGGGTGGCGAAGGGTCTGCAGCGGGTCAACGTGATCTTCCTGCCGCTGCTCATCGTCGCGTTCGTGGTGCTGGTGGTGCGGGCGCTCTTCCTCGATGGCGCCGCCGAGGGGCTCAACGCCCTCTTCACACCGGACTGGGAGGCGCTGGCGAACCCTGACGTGTGGATCGCCGCATACAGTCAGATCTTCTTCTCGCTGTCGATCGCCTTCGGCATCATGATCACGTACGCGTCGTACCGTCGGCGGCGCTCGAACCTCACCTCGCCGGGACTCGTCGTCGCATTCGCGAACTCGTCGTTCGAGATCCTCGCCGGCATCGGCGTCTTCGCGACGCTCGGGTTCTTCGCCTTCCAGCAGGGCATCGCGGTGGCGGAGCTCGAGGGGCTGACGGGCGTCGGCCTCTCGTTCATCACCTTCCCCGCGATCGTGTCGCAGATGCCGGGCGGCCCTCTCTTCGGCATTCTGTTCTTCGGCTCGCTCGCCCTCGCCGGGTTCACGTCGCTCATCTCGGTGCTGCAGGTCGTGTCGGCGGCCATCCAAGAGAAGTTCGCGCTCTCGATCCGGGCGGCGGCGACAGGCGTCGGCGTCGTGTCGGCCGTCCTGTCGGTGCTGATCTTCTCGACGACGACCGGGCTCCTCGCGCTCGACGTGACCGACCAGTGGGCCAACAACATCGGGATCGTGGCGTCCGCGGTCCTGACCACGATCCTGGTCATCTGGGTTCTTCGCCGCGGCCCCGAGCTGCGAGCGCACCTGAACGCCGTGTCGACGTTCAAGGTCGGCTGGCTCTGGATCGCGTTCGTCGGCGTGCTGGCGCCCGTCGTGCTCGGCTACATGCTGATCTCGCGGATCGTGTCGCTGGTCGTCGACGGCTACGCCGACATGCCCGGCTGGTATCTCGCGCTGTTCGGCTGGGGCACCATCGTGTTCCTGCTCGTGGCGACACTCGTGACGACCCTGCTGCGATGGCGGAGATCGCCGGACGACTTCACGCCGTGGCCCGCCTTCCCGGTGGCCGATCCCGCGACCGCGGCCCAGCGCAAGGAGGCGTCGTCATGACCCCGATCGCCATCACGTTCCTCATCCTGGCCATCGTCGTGGTGTGGGGCGGTCTCGTCATGAGCGCCGTCTTCCTGCGCCGTCGCCCGCAGATCGCCGACTACCCGCCCGGGGGCGTCGACGACCAACGCGAGGACGTCGCGCCGATCGAACACGACACGTGAGCTGCGTCGCACTCAGTTGAGGTTGCGCGTCGACGCGGGGATGACGCCGTCGCGGTAGAGCTCGGCGGCGACGTCCTGGAGTGCGGTGAGCGCGACGCGCTGCGCCATCGGGCCGTACGAGATGCGGGCCACGCCGAGCGCCTCGTACTCCCCCCCACTGAGCGCTCCGGGCAGCCCGATCACGCTGAGCCTGCGCTCGCCGATGCCGTCGACGAGCCGGCGTGTGACGTCGGAGTCGAGGATGCCGGGCACGAACACCAGGTCGGCGCCTGCGTCGAGGTACGCGCGGCCGCGTGCGATGGCATCGTCGACGGATGCCTCCACCGGGCGTCCACCGCCGCGCACGAACGCGTCGGTGCGGGCGTTGAGCACGAACGGCACGCCCTCGGCCTCACCTGCCGCGACGATCGCCTCGACGGCGGCGACGGCCTCCTCGAGGGGCCGCAGGCGGTCTTCCACGTTCGCACCGACGACACCGCGGCCGATCGCGCGCCGCACGGTCTCCCCCGGGTCGCCGTAGCCGTCGTCGAGGTCGGCCGTGACCGGGAGGTCGCCGGCCGCATCGACGATGCGGCCGATCATGTCGAGCGTGAGGTCGAGCGGGATCTCGCCGTCGGCGTATCCGAACGTCGCCGCGATCGAATGGCCCGCCGTCGCGATGGCGCGCGTCTCGGGGAGTGCCGCGATCGTCTTCGCCGAGACGGCGTCCCAGACGTTCACGACACGGAGGATCTCGGGCGCGGCATGAAGTCGCGCCAGGGTCTGAGCCTTCTCTGCCTGCGTGGTCACGTGCTTCACGCTAGCGGTTCGTCACTGCGGGGAGGCGGGCCGGGTCTGACTTCGTCGACCGTCCCGTCCACATACGTCCACCTGCCCGCACGGCGAACGAACCGGCTCCGTTCGTGCAGCTCGCCCTGGTCGCGTCCGTGGCGCCACCGCGCCCGGAACTCGACGCACCCCTCGTCGTCGCCCTCGGCGCCGGCCACGACGTCGATGATCTCGAGCCCGGTCCAGCGCTGCGCGGGGTCGAGCACGAGATCGTGCGGGCGCGTCCGCGGATGCCACGTCGCGCAGAGGTGGCGCGCGTCGCCCACGACGAAGGCGGTATAGCGCGAGCGCATCAGGCGCTCGGCCGTCGGCGCCGGTTCTCGGCGCAGCAGCGGGCGGCAGCACGCGTCGTAGCGATCGCCGCTGCCACAGGGGCACCGGTCGTCGGCTGCGGGGCTCGCGAACCCGCCCGCCGAGCCGGCGGCAGGCCCGAACGACACGTCAGGAGCCCGCCTTCTCGGCGCACGAGACGCAGCGGGTCGCAGACGGACGCGCCCGCAGCCGGGCGATCGGGATGCCGCGCCCGCAGTCGACGCACGCGCCGTAGGTTCCGGCCTCCCACCGGTGCACGGCGTCGTCGATCTCGCTGATCTCGCGCACTGCCGCCTCGTGGAGTCCGACCACGCGCGCCCACTCCCCCGAGAGCGTGACGCCCTCGGGATCGTGCTCGTCGTCGGCGACGTCCGCGCCGCGGTCGGCGCGCAGCTCCGCGATCGTCTCGTCCATCGCCGCGAGACGCGCCGTCGCGTGCACGCGGAGCTCGTCCAGGAGCTCGCGCAGCTCGATCCTGCTCGCCGCGGAGGTCATCGAAGAAGCGTACGCCCGCCGATGGCCCGCGAGCACGCGGCGGGCCGTGTCAGTCCGAGACCTCGACGGTGAACGTGACGCTCTGGATGCCGCCGTCGGCGTTCGAGAGGACGACCGTCGTCTCGCCCTTCGCGAGGCCCTCGACGCCCGGATTGAAGGTCGCACCGTCTTCTTCGCGCCCCGCGACGAACCGGGCGACGGACGGGTCGTCGACCTCGCCCCGGTAGCTGTCGACAGCGAGATCGCCGGTGTCGATGTTCAGCACCTGCCCGACGGCGAGTTCCACCGTCGCGCCCTGCAGCGAGCCCGCATCGCGGGTCACCGGTGCGATGACCGGCTCTGCGGGCGCGCATGCGGCGAGGAGCAGGAGGATGCCGACGGCGAGCGTCGCGGCCAGGGGCTTGGCGGGGTTCATGCCGTCATGATGGCAGGCTCACGCGAGGATCGGCCAGTGCGGCGTCCGACGCGGGGCGCACCGAGCGGCGCGCGCGCCGTGATCGCTGGATCGTCCGCACCACCTCGCGCAGCGGCATCCCGATCGCATACGCCACCGCGCCGGCGGCCGAAGTGTCGTTGGCTCCCAGCGCGATCTTGCGCTCCCACGCGTCGCGCAGACCGCCACCGCGTCGCACGAACGGCGACCGCGGCGCAAGCTGCCCGTCCCGGCGCAGCGCGACGAGCTCTTCGAGCCGGTCCCCCCAGTCGTCGGCATGCCCGGGGTGGAAGTAGTTGTCGTCGAGCCATTCCGGATCCGGATGCCGGAACCGCCGGGCGACGACGTCCTCCTCGGAGCCCAGCAGGTCGGCGTCGGCGAGCGTCTCGTTGATCAGCCGCGGCGACACGCCGAACGTGTCGAGGGCGATCACCGGCACGCCGCGGGCGATCGCCTCGATCGCGGCGGTCGAGCTCACCGTGACGAGCCCCTCCGCGGTGTCGAGCGCGGCGCCCATCGGGGCGGTCGAGGTCACGAGATTCGGGGGAAACGGCCCCAGCGACGCGAGGAGTTCGGGGTACCCGTCCTGCTCGACGTGCGTCTGATGCTCGCCCGTCGCCGCCCGCAGCTTCACCACGACCCGGCGCCCGGGTGCGGCCTCGGCGGCGCGCACCAGCATCCGCGCGACGCGGAGGCGATCGGACCGCTCGGCGGGCACTTTCGCCTGCGTCGCGAACACAAGGTCGGTGCCGCCGCCCGCTCCACCGCGGCCCGAGCGCGCGAACGGCAGGGTCGCGAGCGCGTAGCGGTGGGCGTATCCCGTGCGGGCCGAGAGGGCGCCGAACTCGAGCAGCTCACGGCGGGAGTGCACGACGAACAGGTCGCTCTGCAGCCGGTACACGACCGCCTTGCGGGTGGCGGGGATCGAGATGCCCGGGAGACCGGTCGCGATCACGGGCCGAGGCGAGAGCGCCGCGACGTCACGCGCGAGCACGCGCACGAGCGGTCCGCGCGCCGCCAGCACGACGGCATCCGCTCGCAGTTCTCGCAGCCGCGCGGCCAGCCGCGCGTACTCCACGCGCTCGACCCGGTCGCGCGGCAGTCCGCTGCCGCTCAGCGCCGACGCCAGCTG
>NZ_RRYE01000144.1 GCF_004010105.1 Microbacterium sp. CPCC 204701 | reverse complement strand
CTCGACGAACTGGTCCTCGCCGCCGATGCCCCGCAGCACCCGCAGGCCGACCACGGTGTCGGCCGCGAGCTCGGTGAGCGCGCCCTGCTCGCGGCGCCACGCCGCCTGCCGGCGCGCGAGCGGACGCACGAAGAGCGTCAGCACCGCCACGAGCACCGGCATCCCGAGCAGCACGAACAGGCCGAGCGCGGGCGAGGTGAACGTCGCGATCACCCCGACCGCGACGTAGGCGACGACTCCGCCCGAGAACCGCGCGGTGACGTCGAACATCTCGCCCACGCGCAGCGCGTCGTTCGCGACGGTCGACGCGACCTCGCCCGCGGAGCTGTCGGCGGCGATCGCGGCGCCCGTCTCCGCGCTGTGGTAGCCGATGATGCGCGAGACGCCGAGCGACGACCGCAGCCAGTTCGACACCGCCATGCGATGCCGGAGCACCGCGAACAGCGCCTGCGCGATCGCGATCGCGCCGAGCCCGGCGCACCACGGCAGCACACCCTGCAGCCCGTCGTCGAGCCCGGCGTCGATGGCGCGCCCCAGCAGGTAGGGCCAGATCACCTGGCACAGCATCCACGCCACGCCGAAGACGACGCCTCCGACGAGGGTCGCCGGCTGCCGGGAGGCCTGCCACAGCAGCAGCCGCAGCGGCGAGCCGGTCGGAGCCTGCAGGGAGCTCATGGCACGCTCACCCCTGCGTATCGAAGAGCACGTCGGCGGTGCCCGCCGCCGGCACGGCGACCGACACGCGATGGCCGTCGCGCGAGACCGAGGCTGTCACCTCGTCGCCCGTGATGTTGCGGAGCCGCGCCCGCACGCCGCCGTCGACCGGCCGCAGCTCGAGGAGCACCGAGTCGCTCGGCGTGACCTCGATCGGCGGTCGCGGCGGTGCCGTGGGCGGCGCGACGGAGTGCCGTGCATGCAGCGGCTCGAGCAGATCACGGCCGAGGCGGCGCACGTCGGCGGCGGTCGCCACCGGGACCGGCCGGAACCGGTAGCGGAAGCGGCGCGTCACCTCCTGCCGGGTTTGGAAGTTCGTGAAGTGCAGGTTGTTCATGAGCCAGCTGTTGACGTGGCCGCCTGTCACCTCGAGCGCGTCCGCCCATCTGCCGGTGTGATGCCCGCCGACCTGCACCAGTGGTGCATCCGTCGAGCCCCACAGGATGCCGCCGTCGCGGCCGGAGACACCGACGGCGTGCTGGATCGAGTACCAGTCCCTGCTGGTGTCGGGCAGCTGCTCGCGATCCGCGGCGAACACCGCGCCCGCGGTCTCGAGGAGGAACTCCGGCTCCGCCGCGGCGAACGGAAACGTCACGAGCACGCTCTCGGGGACGAACCGCTCGGGCTTGCCGATGCGCACCTCGAGGTCGATGTCGGCGGCGCCGTCCGCGACGACGAGGGTCGTGACGACGCTCGGGATGCCGGGCGCCGAGGTCTCCCAGCGGATCTGAGTCACGCCGGCGGAGCGGCTGACACGCACCGGTCCGTCCCCCGTCGCGACCACGCGCTCGAACACCGGGCCCGGATGGTCGGGGTGGAAGAGCTTCGGGGACTGCGTGATCATCGGATGCCGCGACCCGGCCTCGACGATCTCGTCGACGACGGCGCCAAGAGGGGCGGCGGCCGTCGCATCGACCAGCTCGCGGCCGTCGGTCGTGTCGACGAGCGACACCACCCCTCCGCGGGCCGGGTCGACGGTCACGAGGTAGACGCCCGCAGCGATCGGGCCGTCGGCTGCCTCCTTTTCTGCCGCCGGCGCGGGCACCGCGAGCACCGCGACCTCGAAGGGCCCGACGTCGGCGCGCAGTCGCACGCGTCGCGTGCCGGCGACCTCGACGTCGACGACCTCGCGGCGCGGGGCCTCGGTCGGGTTCACCACCACGATCGCGCCGTGCGTCGAGGGATCCTGCGTTCCTCCGCCGGCGTAGGCGTAGCGGAACCAGCCCTCGATCGCGAGGTCGCGCGCGTGATCGAACGCGTTGTAGGCGAACGCCGACGTGGCGTTGTGGTGCGAGTGGCTGAAGGTCGAGTGGGGCTTCGAGTACGTCTCCCAGCTGCCCCACGTGTGCTCGCCGTACAGCAGCAGCTGCTCGTCGACGTGCTCGAGGTCGTCGGCGATCTCGTCGTCGGTGCGCAGCCGCACCGGCCCGCGACGGTAGCCGAGCACGTCGAACATCGGTGCCGACGTGCCTCCGGCGAGCCGTGCGAGCGACAGCGTGCTCTGCGCCGCGCGCGCGAACGTGCGGGCCTCGCGGTACACCGCGACCTCCCGCGCGGTCGACCCGTGGCCGTGCGACCACCAGTCCGCCCACTCGCCGCGGACCGTCGGCACCTCGAACCCTTCCCCGGCAGCCTCGGCCTCGGCCTCGGCCTCGGCCTCGAGCTCGGCCTCGAGCTCGTCCATGGCCTCGTCGATCGTCGCGGTGCGCATGGGCAGCTCGGGATGCCGGGTGTTCCAGTGGCGGACGACGTCGAGGAACAGCGCGGTGGGCCAGCGGTTGTCGTTGCCCGCATGGACGACCGCGGTGCCCCACGGGTAGTCGTCACGTCGCTCCAGCTCGCCGACGAACGCCGCGATGCGCTCCTCGGCCGGCTCGACGTCGACGATGCCCCACTCCTCGCCGAACCCGTAGTGCGTCGAAAGCCACACGAAGACCGAGCGGCCCGTCGGCCCCTCCCAGCGAAAGCCGCTCGGCTGTACGAACGGCGGACGGCCGTGGTCGGGGTTCAGCGCCATCACGAGGCGCGTGATGCCGGCATCCGTCATCTGATCCACGGTGCCCCACGACAGACCGTTGACGTCGCCGTGCTGCTGGGTGCGGATGCCGATGCCCGCCTCGCGGATGCGCTCGAGCTGGTCGTAGGCGGCGTCGAGCTCGAATGCGCTCGGAAGCTGCGTCATGTCGAGGTAGCCGCCGGTGACCGACACCGCGCCCGAGCGCGAGAGCTCGGCGAGGCGGGCGATGCGGTCGGACGTCGCGTGCTGGAGGAACGAGAGCACGGGGCGGGCGACCTCGAAGGTCCAACGGAAGCCGTCCGTCCCCGCGGTGGCGTGCTCGTCGGCGAGATCGAGCACCCGGTCGACGATGCGGGCATGCATGCGGTCGACCAGGCGGGGACTGTTGGTGTAGCCGACATCGTGGTGAGTGTGGCCGATGAGGAGGATCTGTCGGATCGACATCGCTGAGTCGTGGTTCCTGTGCTTCGTCGGTGGTGTGGACACGTGTCGTGGATTCGAGCTGCGGCCCAGTGGGAAGGGGCGGGCCGACCGAAGTCGACCCGCCCCCGTTCCCCCCAAGCGGCGAGCGCTGACCGTCAGCCGGCGGTCGCGTTCTCGTACGCCCGCATCGCCGCGGCCTGCGCGTCGGCGAGAGCCTCTTCGGGCGTCTTGTCGCCGAGCAGCGCCGCGGTGATGGCGTTGTTCAGTTCGTTCTGGATGTCTTGACCGGCAGGCGACGAGCCGAACGACTGGCCGTAGTCGAGCACCTCGTAGTACGTGTCGATCACCTGGTCGAAGCCCGCGTTGCCCGACTCGACGACGTACTCCTCGCGGATCGACTGGTCGGGGCCCGGCGAGCCGGTGAAGAGGCCGGTGTTGATGCCGCCGTCCTCAGCGCGCGTCTCGGCGCGCGCGGCGCCGGCCGCGGCCCACGCTTCCTCGCTCGTCAGCTCGATCATCCACGCGCACGCGGCGGCGGGGTTCTCGGCACCCGCGGGGATGACGAACGCCTGTCCGCCCGACACCGAGAACGGGTTGCCCTCGGCGTCCTTGAACGGCACCGCCTCGATCTCGATCTGGTCGACATAGGGCGACAGCACGTTCGGGTACCACTGCGCGTTCACCTGCGCACCCACCTGGTCGGTGACGTACTGGTTGTTGTCGCCGAAGGTGTCGAACGAGTCGGTGAAGCTCTTCACCACGGCGTAGCCGCCCTGTGCGTCGTTGATCTGCGTGAGCAGCTCGATGCCCGCGATGTTGCTCGGGTCGTCGAGCGTGGGCGTTCCCTCGTCGTCGGTGAGCTGGCCGCCCATGCCGAGGATCCACAGCGGAGCCTGGCCCGTCGAGACCGGGTCGAAGCCCAGGCGGGACGGGACACCGCCGGACTCCTGGTACATCTTGGCGATGGCGCCGAGCAGCGCGTCGGGGTTCGAGGTGTCGATCTCCTCGGCGGTCACACCCGCCTGATCCATCACGCGCTTGTTCAGGATGATGGCCGGCGGCTGGTAGAACTGCGGCACTGCCCAGATCGAGTCCTCGTAGCGGATGTCGTCCACGACGAACGGGTACCAGTAGTCGTCGGGACTGACGCCCTGCGCGTCGAAGCAGTCGTCGAGCGGCATGATGAGGTCCTGCGCCGCGTACTGCGTGACGTAGCGGCGGTCCATCTGCACCACATCGGGCACATCGCCGCTCGCCTGGCGCGTAGTGAACTTCTGCGCGTCGAAGGCGGTGGCGTCGAGCTCGACCTCGACGTCGCTGAGCTGTTCCTCCGCGTAGTCCAGGCGGGACTGACCGACGTCGTCGGCGTTCTCGAAGCCCCACGCCGAGAGGGTCCCGGTGGGCTCGGCGTCGAAGTCGGCGTCGCCGCCGGTGCCACCGCCGCCACCACCACCGCCGCAGCCCGCGAGCATGACGGCGGACGCCGCGAGTGCGGCGATTCCGATGATGCGCTTGCGCATGTGTCTCCCTTTCGATTTCGGGGCGGCACCGTCGCCGCCGTCACGTGAGCGGAGTTTCCCGATGTATGGGAACCTTCCCACATGACGCTAGCCACCCGGCGGGTACCGGGCAACGGTGCAACCCGCGTATTTATTGGTTTGTGATGTGTACGTTGTGGAATCGATGTCACGCTGGGAGCGGCATCCGCCTCATCCCTTGCGGCCCTGCGTCGCGACGCCCTCGATGAAGTACCGCTGGCCGAAGGCGAACATGATGAGCATCGGGAGGGTGACCAGCAGCGATGCGACCATCACATACTGGTAGTCGCCGTGACCGCCCGCGGTCGGGCTGTACTTCGTCATCGCGTAGGCGATGCCCAGTGGAGCGGTGAAGTCGCTCACCTGGCCTGCGTTCAGATAGATCAGCGCGGCCTGCAGGTTGTTCCAGCTCGCCTGGAACTCGAACAGGAACACGATCACGAACGACGGGATCGACAGCGGCATCGCGATGCGCCAGAACAGGCCCCAGTAGCTCGCTCCGTCCAGGCGCGCGGCCTCGAACAGCTCTCGCGGCAGGCCCAGGTAGAACTGGCGTTGCAGGAAGATGTAGAAGGCCGAGCCGAAGAGGTTCATGCCCCACAGGGGCACCCACGTCCCCAGGAATCCGGTCTCCTTCCAGATCAGGTAGATCGGGATCATCGTGACGGCGCCCGGCAGCATCATCGTCGCGAGCACGAGCCCGAACAGCAGCCCGCGGCCGGGGAACTTGAAGTACGCGAAGCCGAACGCGACGATCGAGCTCGACACCGCGACGGCGGTCGCCGCGAGCAGCGCGATCGCGATGCTGTTCCACATCCAACTGAGCAGCGGCAGCTGGTTCCACACCTCGACGTAGTTCTCGGGGACGAAGGTCTTCGGAATCAGCGCGTTGTCGAAGACCTCGCCCCGCGGCTTGAAGCTCGCCGCGAGCAGCCACGCGAACGGGTAGAGGAACAGCAGCGCGAAGCCGACGAGGAAGATCGTCAGCACGACGCGGCCGGCGAGCGTCTTCGGCTGCGCGACGTTGCGCCGCCAGCCCGAACGCTTCGGCACGGTCACGGCGACCGTGGCGGCCTCGGGAACGGAGCGCGTGACGCCCGGGGTCTGCAGCGACGCCGACATCAGCGGTCTCCCTCGTAGTAGACGAACCGGTTGCCGAACTTCACCTGGATGACCGTGATGACCATGATGATCACGAACAGCAGCCAGGCCATGGCGGCGGCGAATCCGAAGTTGAACTGACGGAACGCCTGCTGGAACAGGTAGATCGCATAGAACAGGGACGCCTCCGGCGAGGCGTTGCTCTGATCTCGCCAGAACAGGATGTACGCCTGGTCGAAGACCTGGAACGCGGCGATCGAGAGCACGATGACGTTGAAGAACATCGCGCCCGAGATCATGGGCAGCGTGATGAAGAAGAACTTGCGGATCGGCCCGGCGCCGTCGAGCGAGGCCACCTCGTAGAGCTCCACGGGAACGTTCTTCAGTGCCGCGAGGAAGATGACCATCGTGCCGGCCACGGTCCACAGCGTCATGATGACGATGCTGGGCTTGACCCACGCGGGGTCGACCAGCCACTGCGGGCCCTGGATGCCGAAGAAGCGCAGGCCCTGGTTGATCGCGCCGGTGTTGCCGTTGAGCAGCAGGAAGAAGACGGATGCCGTCGCCACCGCCGGCGTCATCTTCGGCAGGTAGTACAGGGTGCGGAATGCCCCGGCGCCGCGGCCGACGCGGTTGAGCAGCATGGCGAGGACGAGGGCGAAGATGATCTCGAGCGGCACCGCCATCACGACGTAGAACAGCGTGTTCGCCAGTGACACTCCGACGCGCGGGTCCTCGAAGAGGTCGGCGTAGTTGGTGATGCCCACCGGCCGCGCCGTGTTGGTCGCGAGGTTGTAGTTGCTGAACGAGATGTACAGGCTGTAGACCATCGCCCCCGCCGTGAAGACGAGGAATCCGATGATCCACGGCGAGATGAACAGGTACCCCGCGAGCGCTTCGCGCTTGTTGTAGTGCACCTTGGCCTTGGGTGCGCGCTCGTTGTCACGGCCGCCCGGCCGGCGACGCTTCTTCGTGGTGCCGGACGCCTCCTCGAGCGCTTCGACGACGGCGTCGGGCTGCGACGTGACGCTCATCGCGAGGCCTCGCTCAGTGCGACCTCCGGGCGATTCTTCTTCGTCATCTCACTTCTCCACCTCGAGATGTGGCATCGTTACCACATGGCCCAGACTATACGGCTCCGCCGCCTCTCCCCGCAACCGCACGCCACCTGCCGGCACTCGCATGTCGCGATGCTAGGCACGCGCCGCCCGCCCATCACAGGGGTTGCGCGAGGCGGCTCCGCTGTGCTTCTCCGCGGGCGGCGATCGTGATCGCGACGGAGGTCGTGGTGTACGCGGCGACGTCGGCCGGGGTGTGCGCCGCCGTCGCCGCGGCACGCGCCGGCTCCCGGGCGGTGCTCCTCGAGCCGGGGCG
>NZ_RRYE01000143.1 GCF_004010105.1 Microbacterium sp. CPCC 204701 | reverse complement strand
CGCCGCAGGGCCGCCGCCTGCAGAAGCGCGTGCCGTGGGCGCCGATCGTGGTCGGCGGCGTGCTGGTGCTGTGGTGGATCCTGTCGAACACCGGCCTGCTCGCCGTGTGGTTCGCCGACTGACACCCATCAGGGGAGCGCGGGCTCGCCCTCGTGGGGCCGGTCGCCGACCGCGAGCTGCGCGCGACGCAGCCGGTGCCGCAGGTCGGCGAGCACGTCGGCGTAGGCGGGGTCGGCGGCGACGTTGCGCAGCTCGTCGGGATCGGCCTCGAGGTCGTACAGCTCCCACTCGCCGGGGTAGGTGAACGCGCCCGTGCCGGGCAGGCCCATGCCGTCGTTGTAGAAGTAGATGAGCTTGTGGCGGCGCGTCCGGACGCCGTAGTGCGCGGGGGCCTTGTGGAAGGCGTCGTCATGCTCCCAGTACCGGTAGTAGAAGCCGTCCTCGGGGTCGGTCGCGCGGCCCGCGACGAGATCGGGCAGGAGGCTCCGTCCCTGCATGCGCGGGTGCGCCTCGACACCGGCGGCATCGAGGATCGTCTGCGCGAAGTCGACGTTCGTCACGATCCCGTCATGCACCGTGCCGGCGGGGATGCGCTCCGGGTAGCTCATGACCAGCGGCATCCGGATCGACTCCTCGTACATGAACCGCTTGTCGAACCAGCCGTGCTCCCCGAGGAAGAAGCCCTGATCCGACGCGTACATCAGCAGCGTGCGGTCGAACTCTCCGCGATCGCGCAGCCAGTCGACCACGCGGCCGACGTTCTCGTCGACGGATGCCACGCACCGGAGGTAGTCCTCCATGTAGCGCTGGTACTTCCACAGGGACTCGTCCTCGTACGACAGACCCGGCGGCGGCTGCTGCTTGAGGTCTTCGGCATTCAGATGCTCGGCGATCCGCATCGCGGCGCGCCGGGCCGACGACGTGCGCGTGGCGTAGTCGTCGTTCCACGTGGTCGGCAGCGGGATCGGGTCGGAGTACAGGTCGGCGTGACGCTCGGCCGGCTGCCACGGCCGATGCGGGGCCTTGTGCCACACCAGCACGCACCACGGATCGTCGCCGTCGAGCGAGTCGAGCCAGGCGAGCGCGAGGTCGGTGATGAGATCCGTGGCGTAGCCCTCGACCTGCCGGAGGCCGTCCGCGCTCAGAAACCGGGGGTCGTGGTACTCGCCCTGCTCGATAAGGACGTCCCAGTAGTCGAAGCCCTCGGGATCGTGGCCCGGCCCGTCGCCCATGTGCCACTTCCCGACCATCGCGGTGCGGTATCCGGCATCCTTCAATCGCGACACGAACGTGGGCTGCCTCGCGTCGATGGGCGTCACGAGGGTGGTGACCCCGTTCACGTGGCTGTAGGTGCCGGTGAGGATCGACGCGCGGCTCGGCGAGCACAGCGAGTTGGTCGCGAAGCAGCTGTCGAACCGCGCGCCCCTCGCCGCGATCTCATCGATGCGAGGCGTCTCATTGACGAGCGAGCCGTACGCGCCGATGGCGTGCGCGGCGTGATCGTCGGTGAGGATCACGACGATGTTCGGACGCGTCATGCGGCGGATGCCTCGTCCCCCGCGTTGTACGTCGTCTCGTCGAGTCCCGATTGGGTGGGGTCGTAGTCGACGGCGCCGACGTCGTACATCGTCGTCATCCAGTGGTAGAAGTTGTCGCCGCGTTCGCGGAGCACTCCGTACAGCCGCTGCATGAGGCGGCCCCTCACCTCGGCCATCTCGGGATGAGAGTAGACGTTGAGCAGCTCGTCCGGGTCGTTGCGCAGGTCGTACAGCTCGTTGACCGAGTCAGGGTTGACCACGAGCTTGTAGCGCTCGTCGCGCAGCATGCGCTGCGGATAGGGGAAGTGGTGGCCGTGGAACTCGCACACGATGTCACCCGGCCACTCCGGCTCCTCGCCCCGCACGAGCGGGAGGAGGCTGCGCGAGTCCACGGCGGGCGCCGGGTCGATGCCCGCGAGCTCGAGGATCGTCGCCGTCGAGTCCAGCAGCGACACGAACTCGGTGCGCACCTGGCCCGCCGGCGCTCCGGGCACCCGGATGATGCCGGGCGTGCGGTAGATGTCTTCGTACATCGCGGGGCCCTTGTCGTGCAGACGGTGGGCTCCGGTGAACTCGCCGTGGTCGCAGGTGAAGAACACTGCGGTGTCGTCGACGAGGCCCAGGCGCTCGAGCGCCGCCATCACGCGGCCGATCTGCTCGTCGATGAGCGCCACGTACCCCCAGTACACCGCGATGAGCTTGCGCGTCACCTCGATGGGCATGGTGTCGAACGTCCAGTGCGCACTGTAGTTGCGCTGCACCGGCGGCTTGCCCTCGAACGTCTCGGCGATCGACTTCGGCAGCTCGATGTCTACGGGATCGAACATGTCGAAGTACTCGTCGGGGACGATGTACGGCAGGTGCGGTCCGAAGAAGTTCAGCTCGAGGAAGAACGGCGTGCCGTCGCGGTCGGCGTCGGCGGCGTACCGCTCCAGCAGCTCGATCGTGCGGGTCGCGAGGTAGTGCTCGAACGTCGCCTCGACCGGCTGGTGGAGCCGGGCAGCCAGAAGGTTGCCCGGCCCACCGTTGGGCAGCGTGCCGCGGATGCGGTCGCTGATCTCGTAGGGCGGCAGCCCGCGCTCACGCAGGTAGCCGAGATAGTCCTCGTTCTCGACCGGGTTGTGCCAGCCGGGAAGATCCGGACCGTCGAACCCGAAGTCAGCGGCCTTCTTCTCGGTGCCGGCGTGCCATTTGCCGATCAGCCCGGTGTTGTAGCCCTTCTCTCGCAGCGCCTGGACGAACGTGAACGATCCGTCCGCGAGGTCTTCGAGGTAGCCGACGTTGCGCTCGTGGTTGGCGAGCACGCGGTGTCGGAATGGGGCCTGACCGGTCAGCAGGCTCGCGCGTGCCGGCGTGCAGATCGCCGTCGGCGTGTACCAGCGGTCGAAGCGCGTGCCCGTGCGGGCCAGCTCGTCGAGCACCGGCGTAGCCGCGAGCGCGTTGCCATACGCCCCGAGCGTGTCCGCCCGGTGCTGATCGGTCATGAGGAAGAGGATGTTGCTCGGCATCGCTGGATTACTCGCCTGCCTGGAGGAAGAGGTCGCCGGTGTAGAACTCACTCGGCTCGACCGGCTCGGTCAGCTTTCCGGCACCGACGAAGTAGTCGACCATGCCCGACAGCCAGGTCTCGATGGTGCCGTCCTCGGTCAGCTGGTCGAGCTCCTCGAGCGAGAGGATCTGCACGTTGCCGGCGTCTGCCTCCACCTGGGCGGGGTCGAGCGCGTTGAAGTCGGCGGTGAGCTGGATGGCCTCGTCGGTGTTCTCGGCGCGGAACGCGATGGCGTCCCGAAGGGCCTTGAGCACGCGGTCGACCTTCTCAGGCTCGTCCGCGACGACGTCGTTGCCCGCGACGAACGCGGTCGGGAACGCGACGGTGTCTTCGAAGTCGCTGTTCTCGGCGAGCTCGACGAGGTCGGGCACCTGCTGCTTGACCGTCGCGAGCGCGGGGTACCAGAATCCTGCGCCGTCGACCTGCTTCGACGACAAGGCGGCGACGATCGCCGCCGGCTCCATCGGCACGGCGTTGATGTCGTCCTTGGTCATGCCTGCCTCCTCGAGCGCGAGCGTCAGGATCATGTCGCCCGAGGTGCCCTCGGGGAACGCGACCGTCTTGCCCCGGAGGTCCTCGACGGAGTCGATGCCGGCCTGGCCGACGACGCGATCGGCCTGGCCGAGCGTGTTGAGGGCGACGATCTTGGCCTGACCCGACGCCGGCAGCCACACAGCGCCCGGGCCGATGTAGCCGAAGTCGAGGTCGCCGGTGCCGAGTGCCTGGATCTGCAGCGGGCCGTTCGTGAAGTTCTGCGTCGTCACGTTGAGGCCGTACTTCTCCCACAGCCCCTGGTCCTCGGCGATCGCCAGCAGGCTGGTGCCGTTGAAATCGGGGATGTAGCCGAAGTTCACGTCGATGACGTCTTCGTACTCGCTCTCGGGGGCCTCGCCGGACGGCTGGTCGCCTCCGCCGGCGCAGCCGGTGAGGGCGAGCGCGACGGCCGCTCCGGCCGCTGCTGCTCCGAGGAGCTTCCTGGAGATGCGCATGGATGTCGTTCCCTTCGTCGGGGTTGGGGCGTCTCAGTGCGACGCGGTTCCGGCGGCGATGCCGGGTTCTTGGTGGTACACGGAATGCCACACGCGATTGCGCAGCTGCGTGAACTCCGGGCTGAGTCGCGCGTCCTCCGTGCGGGGGTAGGGAAGGTCGACGTCGATGACGTCGTAGATGCGGCCGGGCCGGGCCGCCATCACGATGACGCGATTCGCGAGGAAGACCGCCTCGTCGACGTCGTGCGTGATGAACATGACGGTCCGCTTCTCGCGGCTCCACGTGTCGAGCAGCTGCTCCTGCAGCTTCACGCGCGTGAGGGCGTCGAGTGCACCGAACGGCTCGTCCATCAGCAGGATCGACGGATTCACCGCGTAGGCGCGGGCGATCGCGCACCGCTGCTTCATGCCGCCCGAGAGCATCTTCGGGAGGGCGTCGGCGAACTGCTCGAGCCCCACCATGCGGATGAAGTGCTCGGCGCGCTGTCGGCGCTCGGCCTTCGGGACGCCGGCGACCTTGAGTCCGAACTCCACGTTCTTGCGGACGGTGAGCCACGGGAACAGCGCGTACTGCTGGAAGATGACGCCGCGCTCGGGGCCGGGCCCCGACACCTCGCGGCCGTCGACGAGGGCCTCGCCGGCGGTGGGCTCCTCGAGCCCGGCCAGGATGTTCATGAGGGTGGACTTGCCGCAGCCGGAGGGCCCGACGACGGTGACGAACTCGTTGTCGGCGATGTCGAGGTCGACGTGCTCCAGCGCGACGAACTCGGCGTCCTTCAGCTGAAACGTCTTGCGGATGCCGCGGACCGAGATCTTCGTGGCGGTCGTGGTGTCGGTCATCGGCGTTCCTGCCATCCGGTGAGCTTGGTCTCGGCGAACAGGAGGAGTCGGTCCATCACCAGGCCGAGGATTCCGATGATGACGATGCTGACGAAGATGGTGGACAGGTCGTAGTAGATCTGCGCCTGCTGCATGCGGTAGCCGAGGCCGGCCTGCGCGGCGAGCAGCTCGGCGGCGACCAGGGTCGCCCATGCGGAGCCGAGGCCGACGCGCATGCCGACGAGGATGAAGGGGGTGGACGCGGGCACCACGACGCGCGCGAAGATCGTGCCGTCCTTCGCGCCCAGCACGCGGGCCGCGTTGATCAGCGTCTTGTCGACACTCACGACGCCCTGGTAGGTCGAGATGACGCACGCGAGGAACGCCGCCAGGAAGATCACGAACACCTTCGGCAGCTCGCCGATGCCCATCAGCACCAGCACGAGCGGAAGCAGGGCGAGCGGCGGGATCGTGCGGAAGAACTGGATCCACGGCTCGAAGAGGCCTCGCGCGACCGTGTACCACCCCATCAGGAAGCCGACCGGCACGGCGACCGCGGTGCCGAGGAGGAACCCGCTCAGCACGCGCGCGAGACTCGCGAGGACGTCCTCCTGCAGGATGCCCGCGTTCCACAGCTGGATCGCCTTCTGCAGCACCTCGGGCGGGGTGGGCAGCTGCAGTCCGCTCAGTGCGAGAGCCCACCAGATCGCGATGCCGCCGACGATCGAGACGACGTTGAGGATCGCGAGCTTCGTGCGGTTGCCGGACTTCGCACGGCGGGCGGGCTTGGCCGGCTTCGGGCCCCGTGCGGGCACGTTCTCGGCCACCGCCGAGCTGCTCATCGTGAACGGCTGGATGTCGGCACGCGATGGCGCGGATCGGCTGTCGAGATCATTCATCGGCGGGCTCCTTCGCTGCGGTGCGGTCGTGGAGGGAGATCACAGGGCGCTCCTTTGCTGCGAGGCGGGCCGGGCGGATGCCGTCGGGTCGGGGTAGCCCGCAAGAAGAGGGGATTGGTGGAAGATCGCCGCGATCGCCCCGAGCGCGCCATCGCTGTCACGCAGCTGGGCCGCCCGCACGATATGCGGCTGGTCGGAGGGAATCGAGTACAGCTCGTACCGCAGGGTCGCTGCGGCCTGCTC
The DNA here is from genome assembly GCF_004010105.1 of Microbacterium sp. CPCC 204701. Lineage (GTDB taxonomy): Bacteria > Actinomycetota > Actinomycetes > Actinomycetales > Microbacteriaceae > Microbacterium. The sequence continues at coordinate 1,155 of NZ_RRYE01000143.1, read as the reverse complement.
GACGATGACAGGCGCGACGTGCACGATCTCGCCGCCGATGACGACCTCTCGCGGGTTCAACGTCATCGCCGCGGCACCGAGCACGCCGCCGATCATGGACCCCACGTCCCGCAGCACCGCGTCGACTGCAGGATCGCCCTTCGCGACGGCGACGGCCAGGTCGTCGAGCGTCTCGGTGTCGGCGCCTGCGTCGCGGCACGCCTGCAGGATGGCGGGGACGGATGCCACCGTCTCGAGGCATCCTCGCTTGCCGCACCGGCACGGCAGTCCCTTCGGGTGTGCGGTGACGTGACCGAGCTCGCCCGCGAAGCCACGCGAACCGGTGACGAGACGTCCTGACACGACGAGCCCTCCGCCGACGCCGTCCGACAGGCGGAGGTATACAAGATTGTCGACCGCATCGGGCCGCGTGATGGCCTCGGCGAGCGCGGCGAGGCGGGTGTTGTTGTCGACGATCACGGGTGCACCGAAGCGCTCCGCGAAGGCCCGGTCGACACCGTCGGGAGCGAGCTGGCGCTTCCAGCTCACTGCGGGCACACCGGTGCGTGCCGCCGTGTACGGACCCGGCACGCCGATCCCCACCGCCTGCAGCGCACCGAAGTGCACGCCGGTCTCACGGCTCAGCCGATCGATGAGCTCGAACGCGATCGCGATGCGATCGGGCCAGGCGGTGTCGTCGTCGTACCGCTCGACTCCCTGCGCGATGACGTCGTGCGAGGCATCCGCGACGGCCACGTGCACGCGGCGGTGTCCGAAGTCGACGCCGAGGAACTGACCGGAGTCGGGATCGAGCGCGAGCCGCTCGGCCGGGCGCCCGCTGCCGGCGCGGGTCGCGGCATCCGTGTCGGCCACGATGATGGCGCCCCGCTGCAGCAGGTGTGCGGTGATCTCGGAGAGCGTCGTGCGTGAGAGTCCGACGCGCTTGGCGAGCTCGCCGCGGCTGAGCGCTCCGTGCGTGCGCAGTGCTGCGAGCACACGTTCTTCGTGGGTGCGCCTCACCAGTGCGTGCACCCCGGTCGTCGATGACATGCGTGCAACACTCTCAACCCTGGATTTTTCCGTCAACACCCCGACAGAAAAATGCTTGGATTCTTCCGAGCCGTGACCAAAACGTCGCGGGGAATACGGGAGCGGGGCGCTCGCCCGTCGCGAGCG
>NZ_RRYE01000142.1 GCF_004010105.1 Microbacterium sp. CPCC 204701 | reverse complement strand
CGACGCCGGGAGCCGCGGCTTCGGCCAAGTAAACTCGTGCGCGATGCCTTCTTCGCCTGATCCCCGCACCACGACCGCCACCGGCGCCGACGTCCGCGTGCGGTTCTGCCCGTCGCCGACCGGCCTTCCGCATGTCGGGCTCATCCGCACCGTGCTGTTCAACTGGGCCTACGCGCGGCACCACGGCGGCAAGCTCGTGTTCCGCATCGAAGACACCGATGCCGCGCGCGACAGCGAGGAGAGCTATCTGCAGCTGCTCGACGCGCTGCGGTGGCTCGAGATCGATTGGGACGAAGGCGTCGAGGTGGGCGGACCGCACGCGCCGTACCGGCAGTCCGAGCGCCACGGCATCTACCGCGAGGTGCTCGACAAGCTGATCGCGATCGGCGCGGTGTACGAGAGCTACTCGACCGCCGAAGAGATCGACGCGCGCAACGAGGCCAGCGGGCGGGCGAAGCAGCTCGGCTACGACAACTACGACCGCGACCTCACCGACGAGCAGAAGGCCGCGTTCCGCGCCCAGGGGCGCGAGCCCGCCTGGCGTCTGCGCGTGCCCGACGAGGATCTCACCTACGTCGACCTGATCCGCGGCGAGGTCACGTTCCCGGCCGGATCGTTTCCCGACTTCGTGCTCGTGCGCGCGGGCGGCGTGCCGCTGTACCCCTTCGTGAATCCCGTCGACGATGCGCTGATGGGCATCACGCACGTCATCCGCGGCGAGGACCTCATGCCGTCTACCGCGCGCCAGCTCGCGCTGTACCGGGCGCTGGCCGATGCCGGCGTCACGACGTTCATCCCGCGCTTCGCCCACATGCCGCTTGTGCTGGGCGAGGAGGGCAACAAGAAGCTCTCGAAGCGCGACCCGAAGGCCGATCTCTTCCTGCAGCGCGAGAAGGGCTTCATCCACGAGGGACTCCTCAACTACCTCGCGCTGCTCGGCTGGTCGATCGCGCCCGATCGCGACGTGTTCTCGCTCGACGAGCTCGTCGCCGCGTTCGACATCGCCGACGTCAACCCGAACCCGGCGCGCTTCGACCAGAAGAAGGCCGAATCGATCAACGGGGACCACATCCGGATGCTGGATCCCGAGGACTTCGCCGCGCGCCTGGTCCCTTATCTCGCCGGTGCCGGCGTGATCTCCGACCCCCCGACACCGTCCGAGCGCTCGATGCTCGCCGCTGCCGCCCCTCTCGTGCAGGAGCGGATGCAGCTGCTCGGTGACGCGCCGGCGCTGCTCGGCTTCCTCTTCGCCGACGCGGTGTCGTACCAGGAGGACGCCCTCGCCTCGCTGCCGGCGAACGCGGGCGAGGTGCTCGTGGCTTCGGTCGCGGCCCTCGAACTGGTGCCCGAGCCCGAGTTCACGACTGCGGCCGTACAGGAGGCCCTCGCCGCGGCACTCGTCGCACCGGCCGAGGAGGGCGGACTGGGGCTCAAGCCACGCGTGGCATATGGGCCGCTGCGCGTGGCGCTCAGCGGGCGGCGAGTGTCGCCGCCCCTCTTCGAGTCGATGGTGCTCCTCGGCAAGTCCGTGACCATCAACCGCCTCGCCGCGCTCGCCGGCGCGCGCGGGTGACTGCTCGGTTTGGAGCACGTGTCGGGGTCGCGTAGACTTGATCCTCGGCACGGCTTCGGCTGGCGGCCATGGGGTATGGTGTAATTGGCAACACGGCTGATTCTGGTTCAGTTGTTCTTGGTTCGAGTCCAGGTACCCCAGCCACATCGTAGTTACTCAAGCCCTGGTCAAATGAACTGGCCTCGTTTGAGACTGAAACTGAACTCCCCGCTCGTGAGCGGGGAGTTTCGTCTTGGTCTGGAACCGTGCTCGCGCGCGCGACTTCGACGTGGCCGTGGATCTCGCGGATGCGCGCGTAGGCGTCGTGCCGTTCGGCTTCGATCTTTATGCCCTCGTCAGTCACGCTGACCACGAGGCGGTTGAAGCAGGCGGTCAAGAGATCGCGCCGTACGGCGTCTGAGGCGTTTTTGTACAGCGCCCCGGGGTCTACGAGGAGCTTCAGGAAGCCCAGCACCCTGTCTGCTCGGCGACAAACCGCATCAAGGCGCGTGCTGGCTTCTGCGTGCCGAGTTTCCGCACCTCAACCTCGACGAGCGGGTCGAAGCCGCGTGCTCGATATCCCCAGCGCTCGCCAACCTCCATGCTTCTCACCGTCTGAGCGCGCCCTACGACCGGAAAGCGGTGTCGGTGTCACGTCATACAAGTGAGACCTGTGACCTCGCCCTCTCGTCTGCGTGACGTGGTGACCCAAGCGCTCGATCGATTCGACGCGACCCGGTCGCCAGCAGTCCTTCGTCTCCCTTTCGGATGCTGCTTGACGAAGCGTGGCTGAACCCTCATAGTCAGGGGCAGTATGACGACAACCACCTCACCCGCGAGCGAACTGCAGCCGAGCCGTGCTTCCGCGGGCGAAACCTGGACGCTTCGCATCGCGGGCATCCTGCTCCTCGCCCAGGGAGCTGTGATGGAGTTGGGTGTCTTCATCGGGCTGTTGGTCCTAACAGCGTCTGGAGTCCCGCAAGAGGATGCTGGCGAACGGTTCTCGTTCATCGTTCCGTTCCTGCAGGAGAACCTGTACCTCATGATGGCGATGAGCGGCATCTTCGGTGCTCTCCGCGTCGTCGGTGCGATCGGCGTGCTGAGAAACCGGATGTGGGGATTCTCACTGTCAGTCATCAACTGCTCGGTGACGCTGACGCTGATGGTCTTCTTGCTTCCAGCTGGGATGGCGGATGGCCTATTGTCTGGCACAGCCCTCGTCCTCCTGCTCATCGCCTTTTATGGATCAAGACCGATCACGCCGCGAGGATCAAGGCACTAGATGACGCGCCCCCGCGCCCCGTCTGGCGGCGGGCGCCGGTGGCGGTGCATACCCGCACTCGAGTGCCGTGTACGCCGCGTGCTCGTCTACTGCGTACTGCGCGATCTTGCGGTCGGAGCCGAGCAGCTGACGGTTTGACGCAGTCGAGGGGCGTCTGCTCGTTCGCCGTGAGCTCGACGCTGTAGAGCGACCGGTCGAGGATGTCGAGGATCAGCATCATGACGTAGGCCCGCAGTTGGTCGCCCGCCCGCCGCTGCACGCGGCCGTCCGCCGGTATGTCGTGCATCGCGGTGATGACATCGACGCCCTCGCCGATGATCCATCCGAGCGCCTCAGCCGCGCCGCCCTCATCGCCGACGGTGTACCCGGGCGCGGAGCTACCGACCGTCAGCTGCCCCGCGAAGGGCTCGCCGGCGGCCTGCGTGTCCACGCAGAGGGAGCCCGAGCCGCTGTCTATGCATTGCGAGCGCACGACAGACTGGTTGCCGACTGGCGGAAAGAGCCGTCAGAATTGATGATGAGCTCGAGCGGCGGGTCCGAGACGATGCGGACCGTGAACGACATGACCGGGTCGTCCGGCGGTTCGGGGGACTCGGCGGCAGCCGGCGCGGCGGCGAGCGGTGCGAGGAGCGCCGCCGCCGCGATCGCGACGATCAGGCGGGTGATTCGCGGGTTCATCGCAACTCCTCCTGCGTGAGTGCGACCGCGCAGTCCCACACCCGGCGAACGCGATCATCCGCCGAGGTCGGCGATCGCGGCGAACAGCCGCCCCGGGTCCTCCGCGATGCGGTTGAGCACGTACAGCCACCACTCGCGGCCGAACAGCACGTACTCGCGCGTGCGGTATCCGTCGGCGTGCAGGTGATCGAGCAGGCGCGTGCCGAGGCCCATCAGCATCTCGAACTCGACGTGGTCGGCACGCAGGGCGTCGCCGTGCCTTTCGATGAGGCGCTGCACCAGAGACTCGTCGTGCGTGGCGAGCGACACCGCGTGGCCCGACGAGACGAGCCGGTCGGCGAGCGACAGGTAGCCGTCATACATGTCATCGCTGTCGCGGCGGTGAGCCACGGCATCCGGCTCGAGGAACGCGCCCTTCACGAGACGGACGCGGCCCGGAAGCGCGAGCACGCGATCGAGGTCGGCAGGCGTCCGGCGCAGGCGCGCCTGCAGCGTGATCCCGACGTGCGCGTGCTCGGCCGCGAGGCGTTCGTAGAGGTCGAGCACGAGGTCGGTGCGATCCGAGCCTTCCGCTGAGACCATGAGCGCTGTGCCCAGCGGCGCGGTGGCGCGCGCGAGCGCGCTCCCGTTCTGGAAGCCGAGCTCGGGGTCGATCACAGAGCCGACGTGCGACAGGTCGAACGACACCGTCGAATCCAGACCGGCGCTGCCGATCGCCTGGGCGAGCTTGACGAACACCGCCGTCTCGGCATCGACGACCTCAGCCGACCGGACACTCTCGCCGACGTACTCGATGCTTCCGAGGTGTCCGCGGTCGGCGGCCCTGCGCACGGCCCCGAGCGCGTCGTCGATATGCTCGCCGGCGATGTACCTCTCGGAGAGGCGCCTGGCCACCGACGCGATCCGCGCGTCGGCGAGCATCCGCTCCTTGAGGTCTTCGTCGAGCGCCCAGCCGCGCAGCACGTCGGCCGTGCGCTCCCAATCCGTCTGATCGATCTTCACGGGTTCACGGTAGTGGTGCCGATCGCGTCGGAGCGGACAGGCGTCGGCGTTCTCCTGCCACGCGCTGCCGACGGTCAGCGCGCGGTGCCGAGAATCTGGGGGATCGCGTCGCGAGCGAGCGCCGCGTAGTCGGGCGCGTCGTCACTGTGGGCGAGCAGGACCACGGCGAAAGCCGCGGCCCACGCGCGGGCGCGCTGCCAGGTGTCGGGATCGTAACCGTGGTCTGTCGCGGCGACGAAGTCCTGCCGGCCGTGCGGGTCGAAGGCGAGCCACGCAACCGCGAGATCGTAGGCCGGATCGCCGGCGGTGACGTCGCCGAAGTCGATGATGCCGCGCAGCTCGCCGCCGTGTGCGACGAGGTTGCCGGGATGAAGGTCGCCGTGGATCCATACCGGAGCATGTCTCCAGGCCGGTGCCGAGACGCCCGCCTGCCAGACCCGTTGCAGTGCGTCCGCCGTGGCCTCATCGAGCATGGCGGTGCGCCGCAAGCCGTCGACTCGCTCGTGGAACACGGCATCGCGGGTGTCGAGGCGCCGTCCGCGAACCGGGTTGACAGGGTGATCGGCGGGGGCGGACACGTGGAGCGCCCGCAGTGCGGCGGCGAGCGTCGCGGCCCACCCCGTGCGCGCGTGTCGTGGCACGTCGAGTCCGCGTGCACCGTCGATCCACGGCACGACAGACCATGCCCACGGGTAGCCCGCAGCGGGCAGCCCAGCGACGACCGGCTCGGGCACGCGCACTCCGGTCGGGGCGAGCCGCTGTGCGATCTCGGGGAGCGAGCGCTGCTCATGAAGAACCAGCGGCGCGGCGAGCGCACGACGGGGGAGACGCACGGCTGCGTCGTCGCCGAATCGCCAGACCTCGCTGTCCCAGCCTTCTGTCACCTTTTCCAGCGTTCGGGTTGCGGCATCCGGGATCGCCTGAGTCGCCTGCGAGACGACGAGCGAGCGGACCAACGCGGCATCGATGGCGATCTCGGCGACGGGCCTGTCGGACACCGTTCGACTTTAGCCGCCGCGCGCGCCTGTGTTTTCTTGTGCGGATGTGGAATCATGTTGTATTGTGTGGAATTCGAGGAAGTGAGAGACGGTGTACGCAACGGAGCGCCACGAGCAGATCGAACGCCTGCTGATCGCAGAAGGACGCGTGAGCGTCGTCGCACTCGCCGAGCGGTTCGACGTCACCACCGAGACGATCCGGCGCGACCTCGACCACCTCGCGACCATCGGCGCGCTTCGCCGAGTGCACGGCGGAGCGGTCCCCTCCGACCGCGCCAGCACCCGGGAACCGTCGATCGCCGATCGGCTCCAGCACCACGGTGCGGCCAAGGCGGCGATCGGCCGTCGCGCACTCGAAGCCCTCGGCGACGGTTTCAGCGGCTCGGTGTTCCTCGATGCCGGCACCACGACCGGGGCTGTGGCGGCCGCGCTCGCTCCCGCTCTCGCGCATTCGCGCATCGAGGTCGTCACGCACTCGCTCACCCTCGGCCACGTGCTCGCGGGCGTGCCCGGGGCGTCGCTCACTCTCGTCGGTGGTCGCATCCGCGGTCTGACCGCCGCCGCCGTCGGCGCCGATACGGTCCGCACGATCGAGGGCCTCCGGCCCGATGTCGCCTTCGTGGGCACCAACGGCGTCTCGGCCGCGTTCGGGCTCAGCACCCCCGATCCCGATGAGGCCGCGGTCAAGCGCGCCATCGTCCGGGCCGCGCGACGCGTGGTCGTGGTCGCCGACGCCGAGAAGCTCGACACGGAGCTCCTCGTCGGCTTCGCAGCGCTGCCCGACCTCGACGTGCTGGTGACGGATGCCGCACCCGGCGCCGAGCTGACGACGGCGCTCGGCGAGGCCGGTGTGGAGGTGTGGATCGCATGATCGTGACGCTCACAGCCAATCCGTCGCTCGACCGTACGATGACTCTGCCCGCGGCCCTGCGCCCCGGTGAAGTACAGGCCGCGAGCTCGGCCCGCGAGGATGCCGGCGGCAAGGGCATCAACGTCGCCCGAGTCGTCTCGGCCGGGGGAGTGGAGTGCGCGGCGGTGCTTCCGCTCGCGCTGGACGACCCGTTCGAGTCTGCCCTTCGCGACGGAGGACTGCGCACCGTGCGCGTACCGGTGCGGGGCCGCGTGCGAGCGAATCTCGCGATCACCGACCCCGCCGGCGTCACCACCAAGCTCAACCTGCCCGGTGCGGCCCTGTCGCCCGACGATGCGGCGGCGCTCGTCGACGCCGTGGTCGCGGCATCCGAGGACGCCCGATGGCTCGTGCTCGCCGGCTCGCTGCCGCCCGGCGTGGACGACGACTTCTATGTGCGCGTGATCCATGCCGTGCGCCAGGCACACGGGGCGCCGCCCCTGATCGCGGTCGACGCATCGGGGCATGCCCTCGCCGCCGCCGTCGCCCACGCTGCGCCCGATCTCATCAAGCCCAACGACGACGAGCTCGCCGAGCTCGTCGGGATCCCTCTCGACGCTGCCGATGCCGTCGCGGCCGTCGTCGATGTGGCGCGCTCCCTGGTGCCCACGAAGGTTCGCGCAGCCCTGATCACGCTGGGCGCCGACGGCGCCGTCCTGGTCGATGCCGACGGCGCGTGGGCGGCGACGCCGCCGCGCATCCGGGTAGCCAGCACGGTGGGCGCCGGCGACAGCTCGCTCGCCGGCTACCTCCTCGCGCACACGCGGGACGCCG
>NZ_RRYE01000141.1 GCF_004010105.1 Microbacterium sp. CPCC 204701 | reverse complement strand
GCGATCGCGGCTGGTGCTGCCGCAATGCCGGTCAGGCCCACGGCCACGCAGGCCAGGACGGCGGTCGCGCGCACAGCGGTGCGGTGCGGTGCGCGCGGGGTGCTGGTCTCATCGGGCGCATGCGCGCCGCGACCCAGCACGGGTCCGTTCGTGTTCAAAAGGCACATCCTTCGTAAGTTCATGCTTCGGGTGAAAGTCGCCCGTGCACGGCGAACGCATCTACGCCGACTCGGATCATTCCGAGCTTCGGGGCGCACGGTGAAGAGTCCGCGACGTATGCGTGAACGAGCTGCGAGTGGGGTGTGATCTACGCGCATCGGCTACGCCGAGACACACCGCGGGGTCGTACACTCCGGCACACACGAGGGGTCCGACGCTTCGCAGCGCCGGACCCCTCGTCGTACTCAGTCGATTACGGGGTCGGTCCGAAGGGGACGGATGCCTCGAACTCGGTCGCGTCGGCGCCCGTTCCCGTGACCGTTGCCACGCCCGTGGGCAGCGCGGCCGCACGGGTGTTGAGCGAGACGGTCACCGTCGCACCGGGTGCGACGTCGGCGAACGACTTTGCGCCGAACTGTGTCTCGACCCGGACATCTGCCGCAACGTCGTCGGCGTTGCGCACCGTCACCGTGAGGTAGGCCTTGCCGGCGAGGACGCGGGTTGCCACCGATGCCTCGAGCGTCAGCTGCGTCTGAACCGGCACGTCGCCGAGAGCGAACGTGTCACTGTAGGTCTTGCGGGCGTTGCCCGGCTGGTCCTTGTTGACGGTGTTGTCGGCGTAGAGCACGGCGTCGCCGCTATCGGTGACGAGCTCGATCGGTGCGCCGGTTGCGAGGCGATCGGGAAGTCCCGCGATCGTCTCCCATGTGCCGCCCTGGTTCGAACTCAGCGAAGGAAGGTCACGGTTGAACACGGGAGCCGATCCCGCCTTGCCATCCCATGTGTAGACCGCCCACCCTTGGCTCGTGATCGGACCGGCAAGAATCACATACTCATCGTTCACGTTCTTGCGGATGTCGCGGATCGACCGGTTGCCGAGATCCATGAGGATCGGCGCGCCGAAAGCCGGGGTTGCCGACTCGGTGATGACGCTTTCGAAGTTCTCGACAGGAACGATCAGAGCCCGCTGGTTGTCGGCCACGGTGATCGTCGGCGCTCGGAAGCTGAGGTAGCCCGCTCCCGTCGAACCGGGCGCGAACTCGAAGCCCTCGATGCCGAACCCGTCGGGCGCGGACGGAAACCGGCCCGGAACGGTCGCCGTCGCGAACTTGAGCGTGTCGGCACCCAGTCCGTGGCCATTGTCGGCGTCCCATGCAAGAAGCGACGGAAACAGCGACTCGGACCGGTCGTACAGCGTGCCGAAGGTCAGCTCGACATCCGCGCCCGAGCCTGTCACCGTCGTCGTGAATGTCGTTCGGCGTTCCGGACGAGCCTCACCGCTGCTGCTGCTGTTGCCGTACGAGCCGACCCAGTAGATCGTGTCGCCTCGGCGGGCTGCGCCCTCGAGGTCGACCTCGCTCACCTGGCTGTGCGTCTGGAAGTTGAAGGTCTTCACGGGGTAGCCGTTGGCGCCTCGTTCGTAAAGGCGTATGACCTGGTCTTCATCATCGGCGACGAGGATGTGGCCGTCTCCGACGTCGATCGCCGCCGACGAATCCGATGAGCCGTAGAGGTACGACGCGCTCGCCGATGACGTGGGCGCCGACAGGTAGTACGTGACCTGCGTCGTTCCGGTCTGGCCTTCGGTGTCGCGGACTGTGAACGTGACGGTCGACTTGCCGACACCTGCGCCGGGCACGAACGTCACGGTGCGCGTTGCTCCGGCACCGCTTATCGCGATGTCAGCTGTCGACAGAATGCCGGATGAGCTCGACACCGCCGTGACAGTGAGCTGGTCGGCCGGCGTATCGCCGTCAGCGAGAGCCAACGTCAGGCCCGGGTTCGAACTCGCGCCTCTGGTCGCCGAGATCTGTGCACGCTCGGGCGTGATCTTCGGGATCGGGCTCTGCGTGAAGACGACCGGAAGAGTCGCCGTTGCCGACGTGTTCACGGTCGGCTGGTCCGAGGTGTACTCGGCGAAGATCGAACGCGAGCCGTACGCCGGCGCGGTCGCGGTGATCTGTGCGCGTCCTGCGACGATCGGCGACGAGCCGGGGATGAAGCTGCCGGTGGGTCCGTCCCAGCGGAATCTCACCGTACCGGTGGCAGTGGCCGGCGCCAGGTCGGCGATCACCGTGAAGCTGGCACCCTCGACGAGCGAGCCTGTCGTGCTCATCGTGATGGCCGTCTGCGTCGACCACGCAGGATCGAAGCCGATCAGCACAGGAACACTGCGGCTGGTCATCGTGCCGTCGCCGAGCTGATTGCTTCCGTTGCTGCCCCAGGCGTACGCGCGACCATCGTCGGCCAGGACGGTCGCGGCGTTGCCCTTGCCGTCGACCGCGGTGATCTTCACGCCGGCGGGCAGGGCGCCCTGCGACACCGCCACGGGGGTGGTCCTGTTCGCGGTCGTGCCGTCGCCGATCTGTCCGTACATGCTGTGGCCCCACGAGTACGCGCGGCCGTCGTCGCCCAGCGCGACCGATGAACGCGCCAGAACGGTGAGGTCGACGAGCTTCACGCCACCGGGCACGGCGCCATCGAGCACGCGGACGGGGGTGAGGCGCGATCCGCTTCCCATGCCGATGCCGAGAGCGCCGTAGAGCCCGTCGCCCCAGGCGTAGGCCTCTCCGTCGGAGCCGAGTGCGATGCTGTTGCCCGTCCCGACGCCGATGTCGACGAGGCTTACGCCTGCGGGAATCTCGCCCCCGTGCACGGCGACCGGAACGGTGCTCGCCGAGGTTGAGTTCGTTCCGAGGCGACCGCTGGTACCCGGACCCCAGGCGTACGCCAAGCCGTTGCTGCCGAGCGCGAGCACGTGGCTGCTGGTCTCACCCGTGGCGATCTTGACGAGTTCGACGCCCGTGGGAACATCGCCCTGCGAAACTTCCAGCGGGGTGGTCTGCGACGTGGTCGTTCCGTCGCCGAGGATGCCGGTGGAGTTGTCGCCCCACGCGTACGCCTTGCCGTTGTCGCCCAGAGCGTAGGTCGCCGATGCACCGGCGGTGATCTGGACGATCCTGACGTCCGCGGGGATCGCGCCCTGGCTCACGGCCACCGGTGCCGTGCGGGCTGTGGTCGAGCCGTCGCCGAGCTGGCCGTGCGGGTTCGAACCCCAGCCGTACACCTTGCCGTCGGCGCCGAGCGCGAACGAGCGGGTGGCGGTTGCAACGACCTGGATGATCTGGACGCCGGCCGGGATCGCGCCGCGGTCGGTGATTCGCTTGGGCAGGGGCGCCGCCGTCGTGGTCGCGTCGCCGAGCTGGCCTGCGGCGTTACCACCCCACGCATAGATCTCTCCGGTGCTGTCGAGAGCAAGCGAATGCGTCGCACCCGAGGTGATGCCGGTGATGGTCGGCCCGTCCGCGGCAACCGCGGGCACGTCGGCCGACAAGAACGTGCCGGCGACGAGAGCGGCGGCTGCGAATCCGGCTACGAGCGCGCCGCGCCTGCGGTTCGCGGTCGGCGCGGCCTCTCTGTCGGTCGGCGCTCCGGCGGCATGCAACGGCGAAGGAACTGTCATGGCAGTGGTCACGTCCTCAGGCGAGTCGGGTTCGAGATGGTCACCCGGCGCAGATCGCGGTGCGGGTTCGACCGGTTTCCGACGATGACGTGTCGCGGTGAATTTCCAACTCCTGATACCTGAACTACACGAGAAGCTTTGATTCGCTAGGCGTGGCGGATCCGCGGGATGCCCTGTCGTCGGGTTCCCGCGGCGACGAACCGCTGTCGGTCAGGAGTTGGTGGACTCGACCGAGCGTCGGGGCTCACGTCGCGAGTTCGGCGCGGGTTCGGTCCCCGCGATGTCTGAACTGTCGTCCGCGGTCTTTTCGCTGACTCGCCTATCGACCGAGACACTGTCCGCTGTGCCGCCCGTCGCGATCTCTTCGATCGCAACCCGCCGACCTGCCTCTCGGGCTTCTTCGACGATCGTCCGAATCCGGCGCCGGCTCACGTTCCGCGCCCACGCGAAGCTCCCGACAGCGAGAGCAAGGCCCAGCAGCACGAGCAGCTGCGACCACGGCACCGCCCAGATGACCGCGCCGGCCGTGACTTGGTTCATCGCCCACTCGCTGCCGCCCAGGGTGACCACGGTGGGGTCGATCGCGATGGTGACGGGAAGCGCGAACAGCGGCCACACGTCATCGACCGTGACAGTGAAGCTGCGACGATCACCCGGCAGCAGTTCTTGCGACTGAGCGTCCGGCTGCTGAGCCGACACGGTGTGGCCGCCGACGCTGACGGTGCCATCGACGAGAAATCGCACGTTGCCGGTGTTCTCGACCTCGAACGAGACCTGGGCCGACCCGGGCCTGAACGGGTTCCATAAGGCGTCGTACGAACCGACGACGTTCTCTACGACACCGGCGGGACGAAGATCCCCGGTGACCCGGGTCATCACACGAAAGCCGACCCTGCTCTCGACCCCCACTCCGGTGCCGTCCGGGTTGCTCGATTCACTCAGCAGCGACGCCGCGATCCCGGCGGCATGATCTCCGGGTTCGGCATCGTGCGGCACTGTCACGGTGTAGGGCACGACGACGGTCTCACCGGGTGCCACGGTGACCGAATCCTCGACGGTGATCCAGGTTCCGGCGGCCGTCGATGGCTCGCTCTGGGGCAGCATGTTGAAGCGTCCCGTGGGCGTGAAGTAGCCGTCGGCCGCCGTGAGGCTGAACGTCACCGACTCGGCGCTGAAGTTGCTGACGGCCATGTGCTCCGACACGGACTCGCCGGGGGCGAGCGTCTGCTCGACCCACGAGCGGCCGTCGTGGCCGGCTTCGTCGGCCGGACGCGTCGACCACGTGATGCGATCGTCGTCCTCGACCTGCGTGGCGGCATGCACTTCGACCGTTCCTCCGAAGAGGAAGGCGGATGCGACGAGCACGGCTGCGACGTACGACATCGCGCGCCGAGCAGAGGAAGGCAACGGGCGCACGATGTCTCCAGTCCGAGATCACGAGAGAAGCGCGCACCGATTCCAAAGGTCGCACGCTCCCTGCATCGTGCTCTGGAACCGTCGGCCTGAGGCAATGCCTCGGCGACAGCTTCGTGACATCTCAGTGAACATGCGGGGTCTCGCAGCGGGATACGCCTCGGTGCTCGAAAGGTCACCGTATCGATGCCGGTCGGAGCCGCTGTCCCTCACGAGGCTGCTGCTCGTGGGGGGACTTTCCGTCAAGGCCGCGCGGAGCCTTCCGCCGCGCGCTGGGTCCACCGGGTGAGCTCGACCGCAAGGGCGGCGGGCGCGTCCAGCTGGATCAAATGGCCCGCCCCGTCGATCACCGAGAGCGAGGCGTGCGGAATCGCCGCCTGCAGTCGGTGGGCGCGATCCACCGGGATCCAGGTGTCGTCGGCACCCCACACGATGTGGACCGGCTCGTCGATCGACCCGTACTCCGGCTCCACTTCAGCCGTGAACCGCTCGTCCGCCTGAGCGATCTGGCGATAGAAGGCCGCCCGACCGTCGTCGTCGACCCACGGCTCGACCAGCATGGCGAGGTCATCCTCACGCAGTCCTCGGTGACTCGCTCCGCGCACGTAGGCTTCGACGACGCTTCGATGCACCGCCGCGGGAAGCTGCGCGAACACCTCGGCGTGCTGCTTCACGAGGGTGAAGAACGGCGACCCCCACGACCCGACCGCGACGACGTCGACGAGGCAGAGCGACCGGTAGCGAGCACCGTGGAGCAGTCGCGCACGGAGTGCGACCGCGCCGCCGAAGTCGTGCGCGACGATGTGGGGGCGCTGCAGGCCCCAGTGCTCGAGCAGGTTCGCGAACAGCAGGCCCTGCACGCCCAGGTCGACAGCGTGCCCCGGCAGCTTCGACGAGGCCCCGTAGCCGGGCATATCCCACAGATAGACGGTGAAGCGGGAGGCGAGCGCTTCGGCGATCGGGCGCCAGAGCGCCGAGGACCACGGTGTTCCGTGCAGCAGGACCAACGGCGGCCCTTCGCCGAACCGGTCCCACGCCACGGTGCGGCCCTTCCAGGTCACGGTCTGGGTGAGAGCGGAGGAAGCCACACGTCGATCGTCGCATCCTCCTGCAGCGAAGAGGAACCCGCCTTGCTCCCTGGTTGCACTCAGCGAGATCGCAGCAGTGGGCCCTTGCGCCGCATTTGTGGAATTGCCCTATTGTATTTCGATAGCTTCGTACCGTTTATCGATAGGTCTATCGCATGCAGCGCACCACGATCGTCTTCCTCAAATCCCTCATCGGCGTTCTGCTGGCACTTCTGCTCTGCTGCCAGGTCTTCGTGGTGCCGGCCGTCGCCGCCCAGTCCGCCGTCCGCTACTCCGAGATCGCCTACTTCGAGATCCCCGGCACGATCGTGGGCATCCTCTTCCTGCTGTGCGTGCAGGTCGTGCTCGTCTGCGTGTGGCGGCTGCTCTCACTGGTGCGTGAGGACAGCATCTTCAGCGACAGCGCGTTCCCCGATGTCGATGTGAGTCTCGGCGCTGTGGCGTTCGCGACATTCCTGGTTCTCGTCGCGCTCATCGCGCTCAGCCTCACCGGCTTCATGACGCCGTCGATCACGCTGCTGCTTCTGCTCGGCGTCGTCGTGGGCGCCGGCCTGTCGCTGTTGATCGTGGTGCTGCGCCGGCTTCTGCGCAAGGCGTCGCAGCTCGAGCAGGACCTCTCGGAGGTGGTGTGATGCCGATCATCATCAACCTCGACGTCGAGCTCGCGAAGAAGAAGATGTCGGTGACCGAGTTCGCCGCCGCCATCGAGATCACGCCGGCCAACGTGTCGGTGCTGAAGAACGGCCGGGCGAAGGCGGTGCGCTTCACCACGCTCGACGCGATCTGCCGCGTGCTCGAGTGCCAGCCCGGCGACATCCTGCAGTGGGTGCCCGAGGATCACCCGGCCGCCGTCGCCGCGCGGGAGGCGGACGCATGAGCGCGACGGTCCGCGAGGGTCGCGCACCCGCGTGGAGCGAGACGGCGATCGCCGAGCTGCTCGATGTCGTCCGCTGCCCCGTGTGCAGCGGCGGGATGGTGGCGGACCGCCGGTGCTCCGCCTGCGGTGCGGACTTCTCGGGCCGCATCGGCCGCGACCTCTGGCAGGCGTCGCAGGCGGCCGCCGAGGCGCTGCGCG
>NZ_RRYE01000140.1 GCF_004010105.1 Microbacterium sp. CPCC 204701 | reverse complement strand
CGCGGCACACCGCGCAGGACCTCGCGAAGCTGCGCGCCGACACGGATCGCGACCGCGTCTTCACCGCCGCCGATGCGGTGGCCTACGGCCTGGCCGACCGCGTGCTCGACCGCCCCCGCTGAGCCAACCCCCGCTGAGCCGGCTCGCGCCGCCGCGTCGTATGCGTGCGGGCATGGGTTCGGGTGGCGCAACACGCGGCATCGCGGTGCCATCGCCGCGTGTCGTGACACGTGAGCCCGGGTCGGCGGCGCGGCGACGCGTCGGGTGGGGGACGGGCGCGTGTTCGGGTGGCGCGACACGCGGGGTCGCGGTGACGTCGCCGCGTGTTGCGACCCCCGAACAGGCACGCATCCGGGAGAGTGCCGGGCTCAGCCGGCGGGGCGCCCGGGCCAGGTCTTCCCCGCCCAGGGGTCGTAGTCGGCGATCAGGTCTTCCTGAGGCGGGCGCTCGGGCTCGGGCACGTGCTGCAGGTTGACGCGCACGCGGTACCAGAGCGAGCTCGAGCCGCGCATGCCGTCGACGAGCACGTCGGCAGGGTGCAGCGCGGCGGCGGCCGACGGATGCCGCGACCCCCACTCGTCGAGAGCCTCGAGGGCTTCGGGCTTGGTCTTCGTGCGGGCCACCTCGATCAGGGGCATCGTCGACTGCCGACGTCCGTCGGCGCCGCCGCCGCGCGGCGGCTTCTCGGCAGGGCCGAGCTCCTCGGCGAGGCGAAGGAGGCCGTCGAGGGTTCCGACGGCGTCGTCGATGCCGGCGTGCGGGTCGCCGATCTCGGCGTACCGCTGCGGCACGGTGAGCACCGTGAACTCCTCGGGCCTCCGATCGCGCACCTCGTCCCAGTCCAGCGGCGTCGAGACCCGCGCATCGGGGAGCGGGCGGATCGAGTACGCGGATGCCACCGTGCGGTCCTTCGCGTTCTGGTTGAAGTCGACGAACACGCTCTCGCCGCGCTCCTCCTTCCACCACCGCGCGGTCGCGAGGCCGGGAGCGCGGTTCTCGACCTCACGCGCGAGGGTCTCGGCCGCGAGCCGCACCTGCTTGTAGTCCCACAGCGGCGCGATGCGAACGAGGATGTGCATTCCGCGCGACCCGCTGGTCTTCGGCCAGCCCACGAGTCCCACGTCATCGAGCACCTCGCGCGCGACGAAGGCCGCGTCGACGATCTGCGTCCAGTCCACTCCGGGCATCGGGTCGAGGTCGATGCGCAGCTCGTCGGGGTGATCGAGGTCTTCGGCGCGCACGGGGTGCGGGTTGAGGTCGAGGCAGCCGAGGTTGATCGCCCACGCCAGACCTGCGGCATCCCGGATGACCGCCTCTTCGGCCGACGTGCCCCGCGCATACTGCAGCGTCGCGGTGTCGACGAAGTCGGGGTGGTTCTCGGGCACGCGCTTCTGGAAGAACGGCTCGGCGTCGATGCCCTTCGGGAAGCGCTTGAGCACCATGGGCCGCCCGCCTGCGCCGCGCAGAGCACCGTCGGCGACCGACAGGTAGTACCGCACGACGTCGAGCTTGGTGAGCCCCTGCTGCGGGAACACGATCTTGCCGGGGCTCGAGATGCGCACCTCGTGCCCCTGGATGTCGAGGATCTCTGCTTCGGACTTCGACGGGCTCATGTCGCCGAGGCTATCTGGCTGACGGATGCCGCGGCCAGGCCTAGCCGGATCAGGAGGCGAGGGCGTACACCCCGGTCTCGACGTGCGGCGCGGCGGCGGGCATCGGCAGGGCGGGCGACGAGACCGAGGTCAGCTCCGCGACCCCGCGCAGGTCTTCGGCGACGGCGATGGTGAGGTCGATGAGCGTGACGCCGAGTGCGCCGGCGATCGCGGCGATCATTTCGCTCGACGGCTCCTTGAGACCCCGCTCGACCTCCGACAGGTACTGCGGTGACACGCCGGCGCGGCGTGCGGTGTCGGCCAGTCGCTCGCCGCGCTCGTGGCGCAGGCGGCGCAGCACATCGCCGAGCGCATCGCGCCACAGCGGTTCGGGCTCCCGGGCGGGGCGCGACGGCAGCGGGATCAGCTCGGCCATGGCATCAGGGTAGGACGCGACGGATGCCTCGGCCCAGGCGTTCCGCTGAGAGCAGAACGGTGTCGAACCGCAGCGAAAAGGCCGCCCGGCGAACCGGGCGGCCTTCTCGTGCAGCGGTGCGATTACTCGCTGCCGCGCAGGATCGCGAGGATGCGGAGGATCTCGACGTACAGCCACACGACGGTGACCATGATGCCGAAGGCGCCGACCCAGCCGAACTGGCGCGGTGCGCCGTTGCGCACACCCTGCTGGATCTGGTCGAAGTCGAGTACCAGCGAGTACGCCGCCATGATCACGACGAGGACGCCGATGATGAGGCCCAGCGGAATGCCCATGAACTCCTGGCTCAGAAGGCCGAAGGCACCGCCCGCTATGGGCGCGTTGAACATCATCAGGCCGACGTTGATCAGCGAGAACACGAGGTACCCGACCATCGCGATGAGGAAGATCTTCGTGGCCTTCGCCGAGGCGCGGATCTTGCCACTGGCGAAGAGGGCCAGGGTGACGCCGACGACCGAGAAGGTCGCGAGGGTCGCCTGGAAGACGATGCCCGACCAGATGACCTCGAAGAACGCCGAGATCCCGCCCACGAAGAGGCCTTCGAACGCGGCGTACGCGAAGATCAGCGCGGGGCGCACCTTCTTGCGCGAGGTGAAGATCACGACCATCGAGAGGACGAACCCGCCCAGTGCGCCGATGATCCACGGGAGGATCGACGGCTCTGCCGCCCTGGACGCGTCGAGGCCGCCGAGTGTCCACACCCAGCCGACGGCCGCGGTGACGAGGAGGATCGCGAAGAGTCCGACGGTCTTCCACACCGTGTCTTCGACGGTCATGCGATCGGTCTCGATGGCGCCGGCCGCGGGGGCCGCATACATTCCCTCGAGCCGGGCCTGGGCTGCGGCGTCCGTCGCGGCGGCCTGCGTCGCAGACAGCTGCGTCGGCGCGGGCGGCGGCGTCAGACCGGCTGCCTGACGACCACCGGGATAGGTCTGAACGGCCTTCGGATCCTGGAAGGCCGGGTTGCTGAACGCGGGGTTGTTGAGGGCCACTGCTCTCACACTCCAAAGTCAAGGAAATCCCAGCACTGTGCTGTGGATCCACACTAACGGAATGCCCGCCAGGTAGGGCAGACGGGCGCTGTGAGGAGGCTATGAACGGATGCCGCAGGGCAGTGCTCCGGGCTGCCCGGGCTACGCTGAGACGGTGCCGCGCCGGACTCCGCTCGTCATCGGGCATCGCGGTGCGCCGGGCTATCGCCCCGAGCATTCCGCGTCGTCGTACGACCTCGCTTTCGAGATGGGCGTGGACGCCGTCGAGCCCGACATCGTCGTGTCGAGGGACGGCGTGCTGGTCGTGCGCCACGAGAATGAGATCTCGGGAACGACGGATGTCGCGGACCGGCCCGTATTCGCTGACCGCCGTACGACGAAGACGATCGACGGCGCCGAGCTGACCGGCTGGTTCACCGAGGACTTCACGTGGGACGAGCTGTCGACGCTGCGCTGCCGCGAGCGGCTGCCGAAGATCCGCCCGGCGAGTGCGAGCTTCGATGACGAGCAGCCCGTGCTGCGACTGCGCGAGGTGCTCGACGCGGTGCGCGCGGCGTCGCTCGAGCAGGGCCGCGAGATCGGCGTCGTCCTCGAGGTGAAGCACGCCACCTACTTCGCCACGTGCTTCGGCGATCGAGGCGGCTGGGACATCGCCGCGCTGATCGAGGCGGAGTTGCGCGACGCGGGCTGGGCCGACGGCGCGCTGCCGCTCACGATCGAGTCGTTCGAGTCGAGCGTGCTGTACGCGCTGCAGGAACGCGGCATCCGTGCGGCGTACATCTATCTGCTCGAGGCCGCCGGCCGTCCGTTCGACCAGCTCACGGCGTTCGGCAAGGCCGCGTTGACATACCGGCAGACCGCCAAGCCCGCGGGGCTCGACGCCCTCGTAGGCCGGGTCGACGGCATCAGCGTCGACAAGCGCATGATCCTCGCGCCAGACAAGCTCGGGCGCCTCACCGGCCCGTCGCCGGTCATCGCCGACGCCCACGACCGCGGCCTGCGCGTCTACACCTGGACGTGCCGGCCCGAGAACGCATTCCTCATCGGCCAGTTCCGCGGACGCGGGGGAGCGGGCGCATTCGGCGACTGGGAGGCGGAATGGGCGGTGATCCGGGACGCCGGAGTCGACGGCGTCTTCGTCGACCACCCCGACCTCGGTGCGGAGTTCTTCCGCGCCTGACGGTGATCGGCGGTCCTGGCTTCGCGGCTCTTGAGCACGGGAGCCCCAGCGACCGCGCAGAACGGCGCTCGATGGCCGGGGCGTCGCTCGCTCGACGATCGGGGGCGAGCACGCGCCGCCATACCTCGGTCGCCGCGGCGCGACAACCCCCCTTCGGGCGCCCACGCCGCCCCCGTAGCGTCGAATGCGTCGAAAGGAGTGCCCGTGTCTTCGACCAGCTTCGACACGATCGGCGACGCGTCGGCTCCGCTGGAGGCGACCGAGATCTCCGGCGATCAATCGCATCGGTTCCTGATGGAGGGGTACGAGTTCGGCCGGCACCGGTTCGAGAAGCACCGGACGGATGCCTTCCGCACGCGTCTGCTCGGACGCCCCGTGACCTTCCTGCGCGGGGCCGGCGCGGCCGAGTTCTTCTACGGCGCCGACCGCTTCACGCGGGTGGGCGCGATGCCCCGGTCGGTGCTGCACTCGCTGCAGGACGAGGGCAGTGTGCAGACCCTCGACTTCGACCCGCACCGTCGGCGCCGTGCGATCTTCCTCGATGTGCTCGGCGAGACGCGGCGTGAAGCGCTCACGAGCCTGGTGAGCGAGGAGTGGGAGCTGCGGTGGCGATCGCTGCGGGAGTCCGCCGAGCCGCTGTCACTCATCCAGACGTCGGGCCAGGTGCTCACTGACACCGCACTTCGGTGGCTGGGGATCGAGTGCACGCCCGAGGAGCGTCGCCGGCTCGCCGCCGAGTTCCTCGCGATGATCGACGGGGCGGGCTCGTTCGGGCCTCGCAACTGGCACGGCCGTCTCCTTCGCCTGCGCACCGAGCGCTGGGCGCGCGAGCTGGTGCGATTCCGGCGCACGAACGGGTCGGAGACGACCGACTCCCCGTTCGACCGGATCCTGCAGCATCGCGAAGAGGGCACGCCGCTCGATGAGCGGACTGCCGCGATCGAGCTGCTCAATCTGCTGCGGCCGACCGTCGCCGTGTCGCGGTTCGTCGGGTTCGCGGGACTTGCGCTGCACCTGCATCCGTCGTGGCGCGAGCGCGTGGCGAGCGACGACCGCTGGCTGCTGCCCTTCACCGAGGAGGTGCGGCGCACCGCCCCGTTCTTCCCCGCCATCGGCGGACGCGCCATCGGCACGCAGTACTGGCGCGGGCTGACTTTCGCTCCGGGGGACTGGGTCATGGTCGACCTCTTCGCCACGCACCGCGACGCACGGCGGTGGAACGACCCTGATCGGTTCGATCCCGGCCGGTTCGTGCCGCATCCCGTGGAGGGCCTCGTGCCCCAGGGTGCCGGATCGATGACAGACGGGCACCGCTGTCCGGGCGAGCCGGCCACGATCGACCTGCTCGCTGTGCTCGTCCGTGCGCTCGCGCGCGCCGAGTGGACCGCGCCGAGCCAGGACCTGCGCGTCGATCTCCGGCGCCTTCCGGCGCTGCCAGGACGGCACGGGATGCTGATCCAGCCGTCGGCGTGACACCGCGCCGCGAGCCCGGCACGCCCTGCAGCGGCGAACGCGGTGGGCTGCGGCATCCGTCGCCCGTCGAGCACCGCGAATGCACGGATCGGGGCGGGTGTCAATCGCGTACGTCCGGTGCATCCGACCCCTCACAGTGTCGGCATGAAGCACGTGACCTACGGAGACAAGTCCCTCCTCATGGACGACGACGCCGCCGACTGGCTGATGGAGTACGCGCGCGCGCTCGGCTCGGCGCACCTGACCGATACGGTGACGTTGCGGGCGATCGGCGTCGACGGCAACGAGGTGAGCGCGACGTTCCTGCTCAACTCCGGCATCGAGCTGATGACCGAGACAGCCAACACCAGGGCTGAGGCGCCGCGCAACGATGAGGTCTTCGGCTACATGCAGGAGCGCGCGCGTGTGATCCTCACGCCGCCGCAAGGCCAGCCGGTGCTCGATCCGACCGAGATTCAGTGACCGGAGCGATCGCATCCACACTCCTGCCCTCGGTGTCAAGCCCTTTCTCGATGACCGGACCGCTTCTTACCGTCGACCATCGGCCGGCGAGCGACCGGCGCCGTGAGGGGCAGCCATGTCGATGAGCACACCGCCCGCGCAGACGCGGGGTCGCCCGACGACGCTGCCTCCGAGGCAGGCTGCGCTCCTCAGCGCTTCGCGCGTCGAACGCAAGGGCAACCTCGTCGTCCGCTGGATCACGTCGACAGATCACAAGACGATCGGCTACCTGTACCTCATCGCCTCCGTCCTCTTCTTCCTTCTCGGGGGAGTGATGGCGCTGATCATCCGTGCGGAGCTGTTCGAGCCGGGCATGCAGATCGTGTCCACGAGGGAGCAGTACAACCAGCTGTTCACGATGCACGGCACGATCATGCTGCTGATGTTCGCGACGCCGCTGTTCGCCGGGTTCGCCAACGCGATCATGCCGCTGCAGATCGGCGCTCCCGATGTCGCCTTCCCGCGCTTGAACGCGCTGTCGTTCTGGCTCTTCCTCTTCGGCTCGATCATCGCCGTGTCGGGCTTTCTGAGCCCCCAGGGCGCGGCGAGCTTCGGCTGGACGGCGTATCAGCCGTTGGCGAGCGCGACGTTCTCGCCGGGCGTGGGCGGCAATCTGTGGATGCTGGGTCTGGGGATGAGCGGGTTCGGCACGATCCTCGGCGCGGTGAACTTCATCACGACGATCATCACGATGCGTGCGCCCGGGATGACGATGTGGCGGATGCCGATCTTCTCGTGGAACACGCTGATCACCAGCATCCTGGTGCTGCTGGCGTTCCCGGTGCTGGCGGCGGCGATCCTCGCAGCCGCCGCGGACCGTGTGCTGGGCGCCCACATCTACGACCCGCACAACGGCGGGGTGCTGCTGTGGCAGCACCTGTTCTGGTTCTTCGGCCACCCGGAGGTGTACATCATCGCGCTGCCGTTCTTCGGCATCGTGTCGGAGATCTTCCCGGTGTTCAGCCGCAAGCCGATCTTCGGCTACAAGACGCTGAT
>NZ_RRYE01000014.1 GCF_004010105.1 Microbacterium sp. CPCC 204701 | reverse complement strand
AGTTCGCCGCTCATCGTGCGCCCGCCGGAGCGAAGGCCGCCGCGTAGGCGTCGGCCTCGCGGAGGGCGGCGCGATCACGAGCGTGCGCCGCATCCGTCCGCGCGGTCTCGGCGACGCAGACGAGTCCGGCGACCTGGCCCGCCCATGCGTCGGCCTTGTCGTGGAACGCGGTCGCGGCGGCGGACTGCCAGTCCGTCGCCGCGGACAGGGTCCGCGCGGCGGTCGCGGCATCCGTCAATCGCTCGATGATCGCCGTCAGGTCGCGTACAACGA
Source organism: Microbacterium sp. CPCC 204701 (assembly GCF_004010105.1). GTDB lineage: Bacteria > Actinomycetota > Actinomycetes > Actinomycetales > Microbacteriaceae > Microbacterium. The sequence goes on along the minus strand of NZ_RRYE01000014.1, from coordinate 24,613 downwards.
GGGCCAGCTGGTGCGAGGCGGGGGCGTTCACGCGTCCATGCTGTCGCCCACCGGGACGGGCCCGGCTCCGCACCGGGCGATCTGTGCACACCACACGACGGGCGGCGCTTGGGGAGGAGCCGACCGCTTGCCCACTCTCGCCCGAACCGTCCGCCGACTTCGCAGATTCGCGCGAACCTCGCACCCGGGGCCCGAGATGCTGCGGATCACGCGCAGAACTGCGAAGCCTGTGAGCCGGTGCCAGCCGGCTCAGCCGTACGGGCAACGGATGCCGCGGCCACCCCGCGCCGCAACGCCGAGGCGCCGCCCCGAAAGGAGCGGCGCCTCGTGCGGGTTCGCGTGCGATCAGGACAAGGAGGACAGACCCTTCTTGCCGACCACCACGACCGCGGTGTCGGTGGACGTGTTGCCTGCGGCATCCGTCGCCGTCCACGTGAACCTGTAGACCGCGCCGTTCACGGCCTTCACCTCGAACGTCCGGTCGCCGGTCTGCCGCCACTCGCTCTTCGACTTGCCCGTGACCGAGACGTCGGTGAGCTCCACCGTCACGTCGCCGCGGTCGTCCTCGGCGTCGACGTGGATCTCGATCGTGCGCCACTTGTTGTTGGGCGGGAACACGAACGACGGGTCGGGGGTCGCCTCGATCGTCGGCGGCGTCGTGTCGGGCGACGTCAGGGCGAGCCCCACGATGACCGGGTCGTGGTCGCTCGAGCGGTAGGCGTCGGGCGCATACAGCGCGTCCTGCGCGGGCTGCTTGAACGTCATGTCGTAGTCGATGAGGCTCGGCTCGTCGGCGTTGGCATTCCACGTCGCAGCGCCGGTCACCTCGTCGAGCACGTCGCCGCCGGCGAGCGCGTAGTCGAGGTAGCCGAGCTGCCCGTCGAAGATGTACGAGTAGGCATCCGTCCCGTGGAACTGCGCGAGCAGGTCGGTGTAACCGGCGCCGGTGAGCACCTGGATGGGGTCCTCCTGCGCGTACGCGTTGAGGTCGCCGATGATGAGCTCGCGCCCCGCGCCCTGACCCGTCGGGTCGGTGGCGAGCCAGTCCGCGAGCGCTGCCGCGGCCTGCGTGCGCACGACGTTGCAGTTGCCCTGGCCGTTCGGGTCCGTCGGGTCGCCGACGTCGTTGCAGTCGGAGCCCTTCGACTTCAGGTGGTTCACCACCACCGTGAACGTCGTGCCGTTCGCGTCGGCGAAGCTCTGCGTGAGGCCGGGACGGTTGAAGTCGTCGAGCCACCGCGCGTCCTTGGACTGGTTCATGAGCTGGTGCGCACCGGCCGGCGTCACCGAGGCGGGCTTGTAGATGAGCGCCGTCGTGATGACGTCGGTGCCGATGACACCGGTGTCGATGTAGTCGTACACCTCCGAGCCGAGGCGCTCGTTGAGCGCTGCTGCCAGGGCGGCGACGGCCGTGCCGTTGTTCTCGATCTCGATGAGGCCGAACACGTCGGCGTCGATCTCGGCGAGGGCTGTGACGATCTTGGTCTCCTGGCGCTCGAACTCGGCCGGGTCGTTCGCGCCCCGCGAGCCGAGCGTCGTGAAGTAGTTGAGCACGTTGAAGCTCGCGACCTTCAGGTCGCCGCCCACGTTCGGAACCTCGGTGCGGGGATTGCCCGGCGCGAAGTCGGCGCCCTCGGTCGGCTGCACGGCCCAGGTGTCGAAGCGGTAGTCGAGGACGCCCGTGGTGCCCGTGACGAGGTCGCCGCTGCGGAATGCGTTCTCGAGCGTGAACTCCGAGCCGTCGGGGTGGATCGCCGGGTCGGGGTTCTGGTTGCCCCGCCCGTCGTCGACGGTGATGCTCTCGGCGACGTTCTTCGCGGCGAGCGCGATCGCCTCGGGCGATCCGGCGTCGTAGAGCCCTGTCGGCTGGTACTGGCGGCCGACGGTCAGCGTGATCGTGCCGTAGCGGCCGTACTCGAACGTCTCGCCGATCGCGAGCTGCTGCGGCAGCGTCACGTACATGCCCTCCAGCGCCTCACGCTGATCGGGGCTCGCCGGGAGCGTCAGGGCGGTCGGGGCGGGAAGCGCCTGGCCGGTCGCGCAGACCTCGACATCGGTGGCCGAGACCTGCGTCATGCCGAAGAACTCGGTCGCCGTGCCGGCGACCGAGACCACGTCGCCGGTGGCCACCGCCGCGCCGCCGGGCGCGTACACGAAGATGCCGTCGGAGGTGGCGGAGTCGCCGTCGCCGGCGTCCTGCACGTAGTAGCCGTCGTAGCCGCCGGTCTGGAAGTCGCCGGCCACGACGCCCTCGATGAGGACCGCCTCGCCCGGCACGGGAGTGGCCGCGCCGGCGCCCTGCACCGAGCCGATCGCGTCCGGCTCGGCGTCGCAGTCCGCGACGACGGGATCGGTCGGATCGGTCGGGTCGAGCGCGCAGTCGGCGTCGTGCGCGCCGAGCCCCTCGAAGGTGTCGGTCGCGAAGCCGACCCATCCCGCGGCCGGGTCGAACGCGTCCGAGCCGTTCGTGTCGCCGACGCACGTGGCCGCGGTGCGGCGCAGCGTGTTGTCGGCTGTGGAGTTCAGACCGGCGCCCCACTCGCTGCCCGGGTCGAACCCGATCTGCCCGGCGACGTCGACGATGGCGCCGCCCTTGGCGAGGACGACGGCGTCGTCGCCGTTGAACACGCCCGAGGAAGTCGTCTGGTCGGCCTGCGCCAGCACGGCGGGCCCGGCCGAGGCGTGCGCGAACACGAACACGTCGTCGGGTGCGATCGTGCCGGCGAGCGGCACCGTGAGACCCGCAGACGCCGACCCGTTGAAGTGCACCTGTAGCGAGTAGCCGGTCGTGCCGAGGTCGACGGCGGCGGTGCTGGGATTGTAGATCTCGATCGCCTTGTTGTTCGACGTTCCTTCGATGTACTCACTGATGAGCAGATCACCGGATGCCGCGGCCGCCGGCGCGGCGAACGCCACGACTCCGGCGGCGGCGAGCGCCGCTGCGGTGAGGGCCGCGGTGATGCGGCGGGTGGGACGGGGCACGGATCCTCCTGGGGGGACGAGCGGATGCACGACGGAGGAGGGCACGCATGACCCTCCTCGGTCCTCACAACGTAGGGGAGCGGCATCCGTCGCGGAAGACCTCGAGGAAGAGAGAACCTTAACGTCCGGTGTCGGGATGCGGTCGCCGGCGCACTTGGGCGCTCGCGAGCGCCGGGCCAGAATGGAGCGCATGACCGCGAGCGCCGTGGAGCCCTTCCGCGTCGTCTTCGTCTGCACCGGGAACATCTGCCGGTCGCCGATGGCAGATGTCGTGTTCCGGGAGTTCGCGGATGCCTCCGGCCTGGGCGCCCGCGTCGCCTCGACGAGCGCCGGCACGGGCGACTGGCACGTGGGCGAGCAGGCCGATCAGCGTACGGTCGAAGCGCTCGCGCGCGCCGGGTACGACGGCACCCACCACCGCGCGCGGCAGTTCACCCACGCCGACTTCGCGCACGGCGACCTCGTCGTCGCGCTCGACCGCAGCCACGAGCGTATCCTGCGGGGCTGGGCGCGCAGCGAGGCCGACGCCGACAAGATCGCGCTGCTGCTGTCGTTCGATCCGTCCGCCCGCACACTCGACGTGCCCGACCCGTACTACGCGGGGGCCCGGATGTTCGACGAGGTGCTCGGTATGATCGAGAGCGCGAGCCGGGCGCTCTTCCGGCAACTCGAACCCGCGATCCGACCGGTGCCGTAGCGCCGATCGGCCGGCCGCTTTCGAAGCCCGACGGGAGCCACCGTGACCTCTCTGCCCCCTCAGCCCCTGAGTCCGCTCGACGGTCGTTACCGCGCCGCGGTGGGCGAGCTCGGCGAGTACCTCTCGGAGGCGGGCCTGAACCGCGCCCGTGTCGAGGTCGAGGTGGAGTGGCTCATCGCGCTCGCCGACCGCTCGCTGTTCGGCACGTCGCCGCTGGCCGACGCCGACAAGGAGCGCCTGCGCGCGCTGTACGTCGAGTTCGGACAGGACGAGATCGACTGGCTCGCCGAGAAGGAGTCGGTCACCCGTCACGACGTCAAGGCCGTGGAGTACCTGGTGCGCGACCGGCTGTCGTCGCTCAGGCTCGACGGCATCGCCGAGCTCACGCACTTCGCGTGCACCAGCGAGGACATCAACTCCACGTCGTACGCGCTCACCGTGCGCCGCGCCGTCGAGCGCGTGTGGCTGCCGAAGCTCCGCGCCGTGATCGTGACGCTCGGCGACCTGGCGGTGACGCACCGCGACGCCGCGATGCTGTCGCGCACGCACGGTCAGCCTGCGACGCCGTCGACGATGGGCAAGGAGCTCGCGGTCTTCGCATGGCGGCTCGCCCGCGTCGCCGACCAGATCGAGGGCGGGGAGTACCTGGCGAAGTTCTCGGGCGCCACCGGCACCTGGTCGGCGCACCTGTCGGCCGCGCCCGACGTGGACTGGCCCGCGGTCTCGCGCGAGTTCGTCGAGGGACTCGGCCTGGACTTCAACATCCTCACCACCCAGATCGAGTCGCACGACTGGCAGGTCGAGCTGTACGACCGCGTGCGCCATGCCGGGGGCATCCTGCACAATCTCGCGACGGATGTCTGGACCTATATCTCGATCGGCTACTTCACGCAGATCCCGGTCGCGGGCGCCACAGGCTCGTCGACCATGCCGCACAAGATCAATCCGATCCGGTTCGAGAACGCCGAGGCCAACCTCGAGATCGCCGGCGGCCTGCTCGGCACGCTGTCGCAGACGCTCGTCACGAGCCGCCTGCAGCGCGACCTCACCGACTCGACGACGCAGCGCAACATCGGCGTCGCACTCGGCCACTCGCTGCTCGCGCTCGACAACCTCCAGCGCGGTCTCGGCGAGATCGCCCTCGCCGAGGAGGTGCTCCTGGCCGACCTCGACGCGAACTGGGAGGTGCTCGCCGAGGCGATCCAGACTGTGGTGCGCGCCGAGATCGCGGCGGGCCGCTCGCAGATCAGCGACCCGTACGCGCTCCTGAAGGACCTCACCCGCGGCCGCCGCGTCGGCGCCGCCGAGCTCGCCGAGTTCGTGCGCGGCCTCGACATCGGCGACGACGCGAAGCAGCGCCTGCTCGCGCTCACACCCGCGACGTACGACGGCCTGGCGTCGCAGCTCGTCGACGAGCTGTAGGCGTCGGGCCTCAGTCCTTCGGGTCACCGGATGCCGCGGCATCCGGTCGCTCGTCATCCTCACCGGGGAGCAGCACCGGGCGGTCGACCTGCTTCGTCACCTGCGCGGGATCGACGGCCAGCAGCAGCAGCGACACGATCAGGAGCACCGCGATGAAGCTCACGCCCGCGATGATGAGCGCGAGCACGATCGCCGCCTGAGCCTCCTCGGCGGTGCGCTGCTGGAAGAATCCCATCGACACGAGCGTCACGATGCCGGCGAACGCGGCGGCGCCGAACGCGAGGCCCAGCAGCTGCAGGGGCTTCATGAGGTCGCGGCGGGTGGGACGGTCGTCACTCACGCGGTGTCCTTCTGGTCGGCCGCGTCGGTGGACGCGGGTGATTCGGTCGCCTGCGAGGCGCCCGCGCGGGGCGAGAATCCCGCGATGCCGAGGTACACGGCGACGATGGCGGCGTAGCCGCCGAGGAGGCCGACGCCGATCGTGATCCCGGTAAGGGTGAACGTCTGCCGCGCCTCTTCGATCGTGTAGTCGAGCGCGTACGCGGGCTGTACGAACAGCAGCGCGACGCCGAGGAGGAGCGTGATCGCGCCGGCGACGACGGCGTCACGGCTCTCGGAGCGCGGGCCGACGGGCACCGGGGGCCGTGCGTCGGCGACGCCCGGCGCGATCTCACGCCGTTCGGTGCGGCCGCGAAGTCCGAGCGAGCCGACGATGAGCTCCAGCGCTCCGCTGATGAGCGCCCACGCGATGACGACGGCGAAGAAGCCGGCGACCGTGCGCATCGGCCCGAGTCCGCCGATCATGCCGGCGAGAACCGTCAGGCCGCCGAGCGCGCCCGCCTGCCAGCGCCGGCCCGTCGGGTACACGAGCCACACCGACAGCAGCAGCACGAGGCCGGTCGCGATCGCGAAGCCGCTGAAGACGGCCATCCCGACCGCCGCGGAGTGGTCGGGTGAGAACGTGATCATGATCGCCGCGAGCGCCGCCAACGCGGCACGTGCGAGCTGCACGTGCCGCACGTCGAACGTGCGGGATTCGGCTGAGGTCACGGCTTTTCCTGCGGAGCGGAGTCGTTCCCAGGATGGGGAACGACTCCCTCCATCCTACGTGCGCCGCCCGTCGCGGCTGGGCCCATGTGCCCCGAGGCGCCGGGCGACCCGCGTGGGGCCCCGCCGGCGGGGGCTCCCCTCGACGCACCCCGCGGCGAGTGGAACGGCGACGTGGACGGCGCCCGAGGGGGACCGCCGGTCAAGCGGTCGCCGAATCAGGTGATCTCGCCGGCGCAGGACGAATCGCGCGGATTCCTCCTGCCTCGGTGAGATCACCTGATTTCGTGACGGGGCGGGCGGTGACGACGGATGCCTCAGGCCAGGGTGTCGAGGATCCCGGTGAGCAGCTCGAACGTGGTGAGGGGCGACACGATCGCGAAGCGCAGCACCGGCTCGCCGGCGTGCGAGCTCGGAACGACGAACGCATGCTGCTCGTCGAGCAGGCGGTCGGACCACGCCGCGTAGTCGGCCGCCGACCATCCCTCGCGGCGGAACACCACGACGGAGAGCTGAGGGTCGCGCACGAGCGAGAGGCCGTCGCGCGACTCGATCTCGTCGGCGATGCGGCGAGCGAGGTCGATGCCGTACGCGATGGTCGCGCGGTACTGCTCGGTGCCGTGGGTCGCGAGCGAGAACCACAGCGGCAGTCCGCGCGCTCGGCGGGTGAGCTGCACCGCGAGGTCCGACGGGTTCCAGTCCGGCTTGTCGGTGAGGGTGTCGAGGTACTCGGCCTTCTGGGTGTGCGCCGACAGTGCCAGCGCGGGCTCGCGGTAGATGAGCGCGCACGCGTCGAACGGCGCGAACAGCCACTTGTGCGGGTCGACGATCGCCGAGTCGGCGAGCTCGACGCCCGCGAATGCGGGCCGCGCGCTCTCGACGAGCATCGCGGCCAGGCCGTAGGCGCCGTCGACGTGGAACCAGACCTCGCGCGCGTTGGCCTCGACTCCCACGCTTGCGATGTCGTCGACGATGCCGAAGTTCGTCGTGCCGGCCGTCGCGACCACGGCGAACACCGCATCGCCGAGATCATCGAGCACGCGCGCGACGGCATCACCGCGCAGCCGTCCGCCGGCGTCGACCGGTGCCGTCGCGACGTCGACGTCCATGACGGCCGCGGCAGACGCGATCGAGGAGTGCGCCTCGGCGCTGCACACCACGATCCACCGTGCCGGATCCGGTCGCCCGGCCTCGCGGCTGCGGCGGCGCGCCGCGTCGCGCGCGGTGACGAGGGCCGACAGGTTGCCGATCGTGCCGCCCTGGACGAACACGCCGCCCGAGCCCTCCGGCATCCCGAACTCCGCCGCCAGCCAGTGGAGCACCTCGTTCTCGGCGAAGACGGCGCCGGCGCCCTCCATCCACGAGCCTCCGTAGACGGCGGATGCCGACACCACGACATCGAACGCGAGCGCGGCCTTGCTCGGGGCCGAGGGGATGAACGACAGGTACCCCGGGTGGTCGGTCGACAGGCACGCCGGGGCGAGCACGTTCTCGAACAGCGCGATCGCGCGCCGGGCGCCGATGCCGCCGGCGGTGATCGAGCCGGAGGCGAGGCGTGCGAGGTCCCGCGGCGTCATCGGCTTGTCGAGCGGCACGTCCTGGTACAGCGCGCGACGCCGCGCATAGTCGAGCACGTCGTCGACCGTGCCACGCGTCTCGTCGGAGATCGCGTGCATCTGGGCGGGGGATGTCGCGGACATGTCTGCTCCTGCTCTCGGGCTGCTCATCACGGTAACGGGATCGCGCAGATATGGAGAAGCGCGCCGGCGACCGCATCCGTAGCGTTGTGACCATCGGCTGGAAGGCCCACGAGTGTGAAGGAGCAGACCATGGCAGGCAAGGCGACCCAGGACGGACTGTCCCAGGACGAGCGCGACGCCGTCAAGCAGCGCGCGAAGGAGCTGCGCGCGCAGGCGAAGGCGGGCAAGAGCCGCGAGGCGGGCACCAAGCAGGTGCTCGAGGCGATCGCGCAGCTCGAGGGCACTGACAAGGTACTGGCCGAGGGCCTGCACAAGGTCGTGAGCGAGACGGCACCCGACCTCGTGCCCAAGACGTTCTACGGCTTTCCGGCGTACGCGAACGAGGCGGGCAAGGTCGTGGTCTTCATCCAGCCCGCGTCGAAGTTCAAGACGCGCTTCGCGACCATCAACTTCGACGACCCCGCGACGCTCGACGACGGTGACATGTGGCCGATCGGCTTCGCGGTCATCGCGTGGAGCCCGGCGGTCGAGAAGCGCGTGACGGAGCTGGTGAAGGCCGCCGTCGACTGAGCCGCAGTCCCCGCGCAGCGAGCGGCGGCAGCGGTGCCGTCAGGCGTCGGCGGTCTGCGGGGCGCCGGCGAGGAACGGCACGGCGGCCTGCCGGAAGACCCGAGAGCCTGGCGTGTTGAAGTGATGGCGACCGGGGATCTCTTCGAACCTGCCGTTGGGGGCCTTCGCCGCCAGCGCGCGGGACCGCGGCAGGATCGCGTCGTCGGAGCCTGTCGCGAAGAGCACGGGCTGCACCGGCGGGCGCTGCGGATCCGGGTCGGCGTCTCCGAGCCGCATGCCCTCGGCGAGGGCGACGAGGGCGCGCAGATCGTTCCCGGGCACGCGCTCGGCTAGCGTCACGTAGTTTCGCGTCACCGGGTCGTCGGCGGGTATGCCTTCTTCGGCATACGCCCGGGCCTGGTCGATCTGCAGCCGTGCCAACGGGCGGCCATCAGGGATGCCGCCGAGCACGGCCCGCCGGACGCGCTCGGGGTGGTCGACGGCGAACTGCCAGCCGACGCGCGCGCCGAGCGAGTATCCGACATAGCTGACCTCGCTGACGAGGTACGTGTCGAGCACGACGACGAGGTCGGCGACGAACGAGTCCATAGAGTACGCCCGCGGATCGTGCGGCTTGTCGCTCGCACCGTGCCCGCGCTGGTCGACGCCGATGACGCGGTACCCGGCGCGCACGAGGTCGCGCACCCAGCCCGTCTCGACCCAGTTGTCACGGCAGCTCGATGCGAAGCCGTGCACGCACAGCACGGGTTCGGCATCCGGATCGCCCCACGCGTAAGTCGCGAGCTGGTAGCCCTCCTCCGACATGACGAAGCTCGGAGCGGGCATCTCGGTGCGAACGAGCGCGGAGGCGTCCATGCCGCCATTCTGCTCCCCCGGAGTCGGCCGCAGGCGCGGCGGGCTCCATGAGTCAGGTATCGCTCAGGGCGGCAGAGATTACGCCCCTCGCGTCCGGTTGGCAAGCGGCCTAGGTGAACCACGCGCACCGAATAGCTTCTCGGCATGAGCACCGACCACACCTCCGACGAACCGGCGGGTCGGCGCGCCGACCCGCCGACGGTCCGCTACGACGCGGACGGTGATGCCGTCGCGGACGATCGCCACGTCGTCGCCGGCGAGCGCACGGTCGCGGACGACCGGCCCACGCTGCGCGAGGACGTCGTCCAACGCGAACATGAGAGGTTCGGCGGGTTCAAGTTCGGCTCGGCGTTCCTCGGCTGGCTGACGGCCATGGGGGCGCTGCTGCTCCTGACCGCGGTCGTCGCAGCCGTCGGCGCGGCGCTGGGCCTCACCGCCCCCGAGTCCATGGAGGACGCCGCCGAGGCGGCGAACGAGAACATGGGCGCCGCGACGATCATCGGCACGATAGCCGTCGCCGTCGTGCTGTTCCTCGCATACTTCGCCGGCGGCTACGTGGCCGGCCGGATGGCGCGGTTCAGCGGTGCCAAGCAGGGCCTCGCGGTCTGGCTGTGGGCCGTCGTGTTCGCGGTGATCGTCGCGATCCTCACGGCGGTCGCCGGAAGCCAGTGGGACATTCTGGGCAGCCTCGACGGCTTCCCGCGGATCCCCGTGACGCCCGAGACCGCCACGGCCACCGGCATCCTCACCGCTCTCGGTGCCGCGATCGTCACGCTCGCCGCCGCCGTCCTCGGCGGCATGGCGGGAATGCGCTACCACCGCCGGGTCGACCGCGTCGGTCTCGGCGAATGAGCCGCGACCGCCCTGAACCCCCGATGATCCAGTCGAGAACAAGGAGATGACCCCGATGGGCATGGACGACATGAAGCACAACATGGAAGACATGAAAGGCAAGGCGAAGGAGAAGATCGGCGACGCGACCGACAACGAGAGCCTTCAGGCCGAGGGCGTGGCAGACCAAGCCGGCGCCAAGATGAAGAAGGCCGGCGACGGCGTCAAGGACGCGTTCACCGACGACCGGTGACCTGCCGTCGCGATGCCCCGGGGTCATGCGATCCCGGGGCATCGCGGCGTCTGCGCACGGTCGCGTGAGCGAATTCTCACCAGCCGCTCGCCGCGCGTTCACCGAACCGCCCGTGATTGGTCGGACCATTGTCATCGTGTGGCAGAACTGCCCCGATTGCGTCGGGGCATGAGTCGAAATCGCACGTCGCGCGCGCTGATGCGCCTGCTCACGGTCACGACCGCCACCGCTGCTGCGGTCGCCCTTCTCCCCACGGCGGCAAGCGCCGCCCCTCCGACGAACCCGTCCGGGCCACGCTCGCAGTCGCCCTACGTGCAGACCCACGTGCCGACGCTCGTGGCGCGGGCGACGCTGTCGGCCGACCACCTCGAGCCGGGACCGCCGTCGGGAGCCCTCGCCAGCCCCGGGAACGGCCGCACCGGTCCGTGGGCGGGCCAGGTGATCCCCGGGTTCTCGGCCATGATCGACAACGGCGACGGCACGTTCTGGGCGCAGCCCGACAACGGGTTCGGCTCGAAGGGCAACTCGGCCGACTTCCTGCTGCGCAACTACCTGGTGCGTCCCGCCTGGCAGACGGCCGACGGCGGCGACGGTTCCATCCAGATCGAGAGCTTCATCTCTTACAACGACCGCGACCAGGTGCTCGACTTCCCGATCGTGAACGACGGCACAGACGAGCGGCTCCTCACCGGCGCCGACTTCGACATCGAGTCGGTCGTGCGCGCGAAGGACGGCACGTTCTGGGTCGGCGAGGAGTTCGGACCGTTCCTGCTTCACTTCGACGCCGAGGGCACGCTGCTCGAGAAGCCGTACGCCCTCGAGGGGGCCAAGTCGCCGCAGAACCCCTACCTCGCCGCGGGCGAAACCCCCCGCGTGCGGGCGAGCCGCGGGTTCGAGGCGATGGCCACGTCCACGAGCGGCCGCTATCTCTATCCGGTGGTCGAGGGCTCGTACGCCGACGACGCCGACCTGCGCCGCCGCGAGATCCTGGAGTTCGACACTCGCGCCGGCGAGTACACCGGTCGCACCTGGAGCTACCAGACCGACCAGGAGGCCAACGTCATCGGCGACGCCTTCACCGTGCGCAATGACGTGCTGCTGCTGATCGAGCGCGACGACTTCGAGGGCGAGCAGGCCGTCACCAAGCGCGTGTACGAGGTCGACCTGCGCCGCACCGACGCCGAGGGCTACGTCGTCAAGTCGCTCGTGCTCGATGCGCTGCGCATCGCCAACCCCGGCGGCATCGGCGCCGGCGACGGCTATGGCACCGGCGAGATCTTCTCGCTGCCGGTGCAGTCGTTCGAGACCGTGCTGCAGCTCAAGGACGGCAGCCTGCTCATCGGCAACGACAACAACTACCCCGGCAACGACGCCCGCATCCCGGGCACGCCGGACGACACCGAATTCGCCGTCATCGACCTCGACAAGACGAAGCTCGAGCCGTCGACGGTGAGCCTCATCGGTCACCGCGGCGCGAGCGGCTCGCGTCCCGAGCACACTCTCGCGGCGTACGAGACGGCGATCGTGCAGTGCGCCGATTACATCGAGCCCGACGTCGTCTCGACCAAGGACGGCGTGCTCGTCGCCCGTCACGAGAACGAGATCTCGGGCACCACGGATGTCGCGGCCCGGCCCGAGTTCGCGGCCCTCAAGACCACGAAGGTCATCGACGGCACGAGCATCACGGGCTGGTTCACCGAGGACTTCACCTTCGCCGAGCTCCGCACCCTCCGTGCCAAGGAGCGCCTGCCGCAGGTGCGCCCGGGGAACACCGCGTTCGACGGCCTCTACCTCATCCCGACGCTCGACGAGGTCATGGACCTCGCGCGCCACTCGGTGAGCTGCGACGGCCGCCCCGTCGGCGTTTACCCCGAGACGAAGCACCCCTCGTACTTCGACTCGATCGGCCTGTCGCTCGAGGAGCCGCTCGTCGCGGCGCTGCAGGCGAACGGGCTCGACCGCGCCGACGCGCCGGTGATCCTGCAGAGCTTCGAGACTGCGAACCTGCGCGACCTCGACGGCCTCACCGACGTGACGCTCGCTCAGCTCGTGAGCTCGTCGGGCCGCCCGTACGACTTCACGCTCGCGGGCGACCCGCGCACGTACCGCGACCTGGTGACCCCGGCAGGCCTCGCCGAGATCGCGACGTATGCCGACGGCGTCGGCCTCGAGAAGTCGGTCATGATCCCGCGCACGGCGGCCGGCACGCTCGGGACGCCGACGCCCGTGATCGCCGACGCCCACGCCGAGGGCCTCTCGGTGCACGGCTGGACTTTCCGGGCCGAGAACCAGTTCCTTCCGGCCGAGTACCGCTCGAGCGCCGACCCGGCCGCCCACGGCGACCTCGCCGGCGAGCTGCGCGTGTTCATCGACGCCGGCATGGACGGCGTCTTCAGCGACCACCCGGGCATCGCCGCGGTCACGATCGACACAATGACGCTCGCCGGCTGAGCCGGATCGCACCGAGCCCGCGCGAGGAGGGGGATGCCGCGGCACCCCCTCCTTCGTCGTTCCGGTCAGCGCACGCGGCGGCCGTGCGCGAGGTCGATGAGGCGCTCGAGCACGTCGCCGCCCGACCGCAGCCCGTTGTGCTCGTGCTCGCTGGTGATCCACGGCGTCACGCCGGGGAGGAGCCGGGCGGTCTCCAGAGAGAACTCGAACGGCACGTAGACGTCGTGGACGTAGACGGCGGCCGCGCCGCGGGCCCCGGATGCCGCGATGGCCGCCGCGTCGTACAGCCGCGGCCACTCGACCTCGGCGAGCGCCAACGTCACCTCGCGCCACGGCAGCAGGCCGGGCACGGTGTCGAGCCAGTCGCGGCGCGCGTGCTCGCCGGTGAGAAGCGTCGGATCCGCGCGGAAGTCCTCGGGCTCGACGCGATCGGCCGACCACCGCGTCGCGTTGCCGTCGGCATAGCTCGACTCATGGAAGACGTAGTACAGCGGATTGCGCGCGTCGAAGGGCATCGCCGCCGCGAAGTCGTGGCGGAACGCGTTGGTGTGCGGCTCGTGCTCGAGCAGCGTCCACAGCGTCTGCCACCCGTCGTTGCTGCCGAGGAGGGCCCCGAGCGAGCGCACGCGCGAGACAGAGACCACCTCTCCGTCGGGCAGCACCAGCCTGCCGTCGCCGGCGAGGTCGACCACGCGCCGGATCCTCTCGCGATGCCCGGGGAAGCGCCGGTAGTACCGCTCGGACTCGATGCGCATCTTGTCGTACGTCAGCGCGTACACCTCGTCGGGATGCCGCCCTACGGCGCTCAGGCCACCGGTGATGTAGACGTGCTCGAGGGACGCGGCATCCGTCGACAGATATGCCAGCGTGGTGAACCCGCCGAACGACTGCCCCAGCACGCTCCACGTGGCCGCGCCCAGGTGCTCGCGCATCGCCTCGCAGTCGCGGACGATCGCGTCGGCGCGCAGGTGGGTGATGTACTCCGCGAGCTCCTCGTCGCCGCGATCGAGGTCGGCGTCGCCGACCGGCGTCGAACGGCCCGTGCCGCGCTGGTCGAGCAGCACGACCCTGTGGTGCTCGAGCGCCGCGTCGAGCCACGACGGCGCGGCAGGCGAGTGGAACGGACGCGGTGCCTCGTGTCCGGGCCCGCCCTGGAGGAACACGAGGTACGGCAGGTTCTCGCCGCCCTCGCGCACCACCTCGGCGGCATGCACCTCGATCGTGCGCGAATCCGCTGGATCGTCCCACACCAGCGGGACGGTGAGCGTGTGGTCGTGAACAGTGAGATCCTGCATGCGGCGCGTCGTCACGGACATGCAGCGAGCCTACGGCGCGCGCCGACGGATGCCGAGCCTCCGGGCGCGAGAGAGCCCGCGGTGCCGGCTATCCCAGCCAGGAGGCCCGACCGAATCGCTCCCAGCGCTCGACGACGCGCGGGGCCGAGGCATCCGATGCCGGTCCGTAGACGGTGCGGCCCTGGATGAGCACTCGCTGAACGCGTGATTCCACCGTCAGCGGGTCGCCCGACCAGACCACGACGTCGCCGTCACGACCCACCTCGAGTGCGCCCACACGCTGGTCGAGACGAAGGATCTCGGCGGGATTCGTGGTGAGGGCGCGCAGCGCTGTCGCCGCCGGCAGGCCGTCGCGCACCGCGAGGATCGCCTGCAGGCGCAGCTGATCGATCGGGACCACGGGATGGTCCGTGGTGATCGCGACCTTCACACCGGCCGCGGCGAGAAGCGCGAGATTGCTGATCGCGCGGTCGCGCAGCTCGACCTTCGACCGGGAGGTGAGCATGGGGCCGAAGATGACCGGGATCCGCTTCTCGGCCAGCACGTCGGCGATCTTGTGTCCTTCGGTGCCGTGGTTGACCACGAGGGTGTAGCCGAATTCCTCGGCGATGCGGATCGCCGTCGCGATGTCATCGTGGCGGTGACAGTGCTGATCCCAGATCAGCTCTCCAGCGAGCACCGCGGCGAGCGTCTCCTTGCCCAAGTCGCGCTCGAACGCCTCACCCTTCTCAGCGGCAGCCGCACGCTTGTCGGCGTAGCCCTGTGCGGCGACGAACGCATCCCGCAGCACCGAGGCCACGCCCAGGCGTGTCGCCGGCGTCTGCTTCCTGTCTCCGTACACGCGCTTGGGATTCTCGCCGAGCGCCGACTTCACCGAGACATCCATCGCGAGAAGCTGCTCGTCGACGGTGCGTCCGCCCCAGGTCTTGATCGCGACGGTCCGCCCGCCGATCGGGTTGCCCGAACCGGGCTTGACGACCACGCTCGTCACGCCTCCCCGGAGGGCGTCGCGGAACCCCTCCTCATCGATGTCGATGCCGTCGAGCGCGCGGAAACGGGCGCCGTTCGCGTCGGTCATCTCGTTCGTGTCGTCGCCCGCCCAGCCTTCGCCCTCCTCGTGCACCCCCACATGCCCGTGAGCCTCGACGAAGCCGGGCACGACCCAGCTGCCCGATGCGTCGACCACCTCGGCGTCGCCGGGAACCGGAGTCTCGGCACCGCCCACGGCGGTGATGACACCGTCGGTCACGATGACGGTGCCGCCCTCGATGGGATCGGAGCTGACGGGGACGACGTAGCCGCCGGTGACGGCGAGGATGTGAGCCATGCTTCCAACCTATGACGCCGACGCGTCACCGGCGGGCGGGCCGGGCTCCTTCCGGCGTCCGGCGCGGGCCACGAGGAACAGCACCGAGCCGACCACGACGTAGCCGGCGGCGCCGAGCCAGACGAGACCTGTCTGCTGGGCCAGCAGCACGAGACTCGCGATGATCCCGAGCACCGGCACGACGCGCGGGACCGTGAAGTGCGGGTGCGCGACCCGGTCCTTCTTCAGCGCGAGCACGCTGACGTTCGCAGACAGGAACACCAGGAGCAGGAGCAGCACGGTCGTCTCGGCGAGCGTGGCGATGTCGCCGATGAGAGAGAGCGCCATCGTCACTCCTGCAACGACGAGGATCGACACCCACGGCGTCCGCCTCCGCGGCAGCACGCGGCCGAAGGCACGCGGAAGAAGATTCGTCTCGGCGAGTCCGTAGGCGACCCGGCTGGCCATGACCATGAAGAGGAGCGCGCCGTTCGCGATGGCGATGAGCGCGATGAGACTGAACAGCCACGTAGGAACGGCGAGCCCGCTCGCGGCGACGACCTCGAGCAGCGGTCCGGTCGACTCCGCGAGCACGCCGGGAGCCACGACGATGACCGCGCCGAGCGCGATGAGCAGATACACCACCGCCGCCACGCCGATCGCTCCGAAGAGCGCACGGGGGTACGACCTCGACGGGTTGCGGACCTCTTCGGCCATGTTGGCGGCTGCCTCGAAGCCGAGGAAAGAGAAGAAGGCGATGACGGATGCCGCGAACGCGCCCTGCAGCGGCGGCACCTCGGGAGCGAACTCGACCAGGCGGGACGCGTCACCTCCGCCGCCGCCGAAGACCACGGCGGCGACCACGATGACGACGACCAGCCCCGTCACCTCGATGACCGAGGCGACGAGATTGACTCCGAGCGACTCTCGCACACCGCGCAGGTTGATGAGCGTGAGGAGCGCGATGAAGACCAGAGCCGTCGGGATCGGCGGCAGGTCGACGAGCGCGCCGAGGTAGTCGCCCGCGAAGGCGTTGGCCAGCGCCGCCGCGGTCGTGATGCCCGCGGCCATCATGAGGAAGCCGACGAGGAACGACAGGTAGGGAACGCCGAACGCCCGCTCGACGTAGCGCGCGGCCCCACCGGCGTGGGGATACTTCGTGATGAGCTCGGCGTAGGTCCCGGCCGTGAGCAGCGCGACCACGAGGGCGATCAGAAGCGGCAGCCAGATCACTCCTCCCACGTCCGCCGACATCGTGCCGACCAGCGTGTAGATGCCCGCGCCGAGGGTGTCGCCGACGATGAATGCGAGGAGGAGCGGCGTGCCGATGGCGCGCTTGAGGCCGCCGCCCGATGGCGAAGATGTGTCGGTGCTCTGCGTGGCCTGCCCTGGCATGTGGTCATCACCTCGGTACCAGACTGGCGGGCGGCCGGGTCACGTACACGGGGATTGACGCGCGACGTGGTCAGCGGCTAGGCCTGCGCGCTGAGAGCTCTGCGGGTCAGGCCGGACTCGAGTGAGCACGGACCCGCTCCAGGGTGCGCAGCGCCGCGAGCGTGCGAGCGTGGTCGGGGGCGGCATCCGCTCCCGCCACCAGGTCGAGGAACCGCCGCACCTCGAACTCCATATTGAGTTCGGGTGCTCCGGTGTTCGCCGCCGCATCGCGGATCTCGTGCACACCGGCCGTTCCGTCCGCGCGGCGGAGAGTCAGCCTCGCGGGCGCAGCGATGTGGTCGATCTCGAGGGTGGCGCGCTCGCCCTGGATCTCGCTCGGCCGCGCCGAGGCGGCGATCTTCGAGTACGACACCTCGGCGACGAACCCGTCGTAGCGCAGCAGTGCGGCACCGGCCCCGTCGGCGCCGGATGCGATGGGGATCGTGCTGGCCGACACATCGGTCGGCTCTCCGAAGAGGTCGACGAGCGCACTGATCGCGTACACGCCGAGGTCGTTGAGGGCGCCGCCGCCGAGCGCCGGGTCGAAGATGTTCACGCGCTCGCCTGCGAGCACGCGGTCATAGCGCGCCGAGCGCTGGCAGTACGAGAACGACACCGCGCGCACGACGCCGAGCTCGGGCAGCAGTCGGCGCACCTCGTCGAACGCCGGGTCGTAAGCGCTGCGCATCGCTTCGAACACCACCGCACCGTGCGCTGCCGCTTCGTCGACGAGCTCGGCGAACTCACCCGCCGTGAGCGTCGCGGGCTTCTCGATGAAGGCATGGCGGCCGGCTCGCAGCACCCGCAGCGCCTGGGCGTGGTGCAGCGCGTTCGGAGACGCGATGTAGACCGCGTCGACCTCGCCCGACGAGAGCAGCGCGTGGAGGTCGGCGGATGCCTCGGCCACCCCGTTGTCGGCGGCGAACGCACGGGCCCGGTCGAGGTCGCGCGAGTACGCGACGGCGGGGACGATGCCGTCGACGCCACGGACGACCCCGAGGAAGGTGCGCACGATGGCGCTCGTGCCGATCGTGGCGAGTCGGATCATGGGAGTTTCCTCACGTGTGTGGGTCGTGCTCGTGGCCGTCCTCATCATCTTCCAGGAGCATCCCGACCGAGGTGGCGCATGCGTCGCCGCGCCATGCCTCGAGGCCTTCTCGCACGGCGAAGGCGGCGATGACGAGCCCGGCGATCGCATCGACCCACCACCACCCGAACGTGGCGTTGACCACCAGCCCGATGAGCACCGCTGCGGAGATGTACGAGCAGATGAGCGTCTGCTTCGAGTCGGCGACGGCTGTCGCCGACCCGAGCTCTCGCCCGGCTCGCCGTTCTGCGAGTGAGAGCAGCGGCATGACGACGACACTGAGCGCAGTGATCACGATCCCGACAGGAGAGTGCGCGACCTCGACGTGCCTGATCAGCGCGAACAGCGAAGTCGCGGTGACGTACGCGGCGAGCGCGAAGAAGGCCGTTGCGATGACGCGCAGCGTGCCCTTTTCCCAGCGAAGGAGTCGACATCCGCCTCGTCGCAGAAGAATCTCCGGAACGAGTGCAGAAGCGGCCGCCGGACGTCGGAGTCGATGTGCTCCCCGTCTGAAGCGAACCCCCGCCACAGTGTGTCGCCGACAGGGAGGCAGGCTGGTCGTCGTGAGGCGGGAGGTCTATCGAGTCGACGGTCATGGAAGGGGACGGATGTCTGGTTCGACGAACGATGCCCGTGCCGCGGTGCTGCGCAGCAGATCGCGCGTGTAGTACTCAAGGAGCAGGTCGCGCCGCAGCAGCTCTGAGTGCTCCGTGAGGAACTCGTCGAAGCCTGTGCGGGGGTCCGAGGTCTGCACGAGCGCCCCCACGATCTTCGTCCACGCGGCGGTGATCGTTGCGTGATACTTCTCCGGGGCTCCTGCAGACTCTGCCATCTGGCGGATGCCGTCCGACATGAATTGGAGCGCTTCCTCCGTGCCATGTGATCGCGTCCGCAGGAACACCACTCGGATGTGATCGGAGTGAGGGAACTCCCGCAGGGTTCCGCTGGCGAAGCTCTCGAGCAATTGGACATCGTCCACAGCGCACCTCCATTACTACGAGATCGTAGTACGAGATCGTAGTAGATGGAAGAGCCTGACCTGGGCCGCAGAGTGGGATCAGTCGATTGACTCGATGTCAGACAGCGTTGAGACGAGCGACCTATAGCCATGCACTGCGCTCGTCCGCGAAGCGGCCGCAAGTGCGCTGTTGATCTCGTCGAACGTCGGGGATATCAGAGCCACAGCGTCCCTCCCCGCCTCGGAGAGCGCGATGACGCGAAATCGGCGGTCGCCTGGCTTGTGGCCGCGTGTGGCGTACCCCGCATCCACCAATCTGGACACGAGACTGGTCGCGGTGGATGCTCGTATGTGCAGGGTCGCCATGATCTCCGACATCGTCGCCGGCCCGCGATCGAGAACGCGCAACAGCACGGCCTCGCCGGCGCTGACTCCCGTGTCCAGTCGCGATTCGAGAAGCCGGGCAGCTCGGTGCCCGGTCACCATCATCGACGCGATGATGTCCTCATCGGAGTGATCCACACCGGATCATATCGCCTGGATCCTCACGAACCGAAGGCGGACCGAGGATCGTCACCTCACTGTAGGTTCCCGGGCGAGATGGCGGAGAAATGCGGACTCCACGGTAGTTGGCGGTGGTCTTGCGCTCAGGATTCCACGCGAAATGGCTTGTTCCTACATCCGCACCAGTCTCCACGCCGCGGATCATCTCGCGCGAGCTTCCTGCCGTCGGATCGCGGCGAGGTCTGATCTGCTGATGCGCCAAGAGCGAACTCGTGGGTGACGCTAAGGCGTCGCCACACCCCCGTTCGCGGGCGCTGAAGCAGCGGGGAAGCCGATCCCGGTTGTAGCTGATGTCGTGTAGCCGTGCGGTTGCGGCGTGCCGTCTTCATCCAGACTCACGAACACGATCTCAATCGCGAGGATCCGCGCGCGGGTGACCATGTTCCGTACCTCCGCGCGCATAGTCAGCGAGGTGCGGCCAAAGGCGGTGACCCGGATCCCCAGCTCCACAAGGTCACCCTGACGGGCTGAGGTCCTCCGGGCGCACCCACCTTCGGGACCTGAACGTCACATCGTCGGATTCTCCGGTCATCGCCTCACGCCGCGGGGACGAGGACGTCGCGTACGAGAGCGTCCAGCTGTGCGTCGGCGTCGAGGAATTGCCGCAGGGTGTTCCGAGACGCCCCGAAGTCGGCGAACTCTTCAGGGCTCATCCCCTGCGGCTCATACGCGCGGGTGAACTCGGAGAGCGAGAGCAGCTCGTGGAGGATCTCGGGGGCGACCGGCACCTGGATCCGGTCGGCGGCCTGGAGGTCGTTTTCGTTGATGCGCGCCTGCCAGTCGAACGGCGGGGAGATGACCAGGTCGCCGCCGAGGAGCTCGGACCAGTGCAGCGAGTTGCGGAACGCGGCGGAGAGGATGCGACTGCGGAAGCCGCGCTCGGTGAAGATCTGGTGTGCGCGCTTGAGCGCGGCTACACCTGCCCAGTCGAGTGTTCCCGGTGTCACGAGGATGCGGTTCTTCGCGGTCCACGTCTTCAGCCAGTCATCCAGACGGCCGCCCATGATCGTCACGACGTGGCCGAACTCCTGCTCGGCAAGACCTTCCGCAGCTCGACGGTCGAGGGCACGTTCAAGTGCTTCGCCGACCGCGACGGCCTGCGCGACGGTGAAGGACAGCGTCGCGTTGATGCTAACGCCGCGGTACGCGGCCTCCTCCAATGCCGCGATGCCGGTGGCGGTGGCGGGGATCTTCACGATGATGTTCGGTGCGAGCTGGGAGAACTCCTCCGCCTGGGCGACCAGCGCGTCCCGGTCTCGGTGCAGGCGCGGGTCGGTCTGGATCGAGAGGCGACCGTTGCGCTCTCCGGAGGCCTCGAATGCCGGCAGCAGCTGAGCGGCGGCCGCGATCGAGAGTTCGCGGACGGCCTGCCACCCCAGCTGCGATTCGCCCCACGTGGGGTGTTCGTCGGCCAGTTCACGAAGCCGCGGGCCCCAGACATCGGGACGGTTCTTGATGGCCGTGTAGGCAATCACTGGGTTGCAGGTCGCACCTACCGCGCCGAACGCAATGGACCTGCGCAGTTCGTCGGGGTCGGCGGAGTCGTTCCACAGTGCGGTGGGGAAGAGTGCGGCTGCGCGTGCCAGCGGCGCGTGGTCGATCGCGGTGGTCGTCATGATGCTCCTTCAGCGTGATGATGCGGTGGGATCTGCCAGTGGCACGGCCAGCTCGCCGGTGAGGTACTGGGCACGGCCGAATCCAAACGACCAGTCCTCCGGGCCGTTCTCGACGTAGCTGATGAACACGTCGGCGCCGGCGACGCCGACCTGCTCGAGGCGGGAGGCAATCTCGGCGTAGAGGCGCTGCTTGGCGCCGATACTGCGGCCGTGCTGCGTGAAGATCTGGATTATCACCGGGTCTGTCCGGTCGAAGCCGAGTCCGGCGTCTTCCGCGACAATCGTCGCTGCTGGGCGAGAGGTAATCACCTGGAAGCGGTCGCGTTCCGGGATCTCGTAGACCCTCACGATGGCGTCGTGGATCGTACCGGCGATCCCTGTCGCGTTGGTGCGGTTGTCGCTGTGGTCGATACAGACGAGAGGAATGATCACTCCTGGAGCGCGGGTGTGGGCGGGCGGGGCGCGTCAGCCGGCCAGCTCGCGGATGGTGCTGAGCTGGTGGCGTGAGACGTCGTCGGCGTTTTCGTCTTCGGCGAACACGTTGGACACGATCAGCGCGTCGGCGGCGTCGAGCCACCCGGAGTCTCGCAAGATCGTGAACAGTTCGGTCCAGTCGACGTCGCCGTCGCCGATCCGCAGATGTTGGTGCACCCGGGCGGCGTTTCCGGGCGGGTTGGAGATGTAGCGCAGGCCGTGGGACCGGCGGTGGTCGAAGGTGTCCGCTGTGTAGACCGCCCCCAGCCTGGTGCCGAGCTGTGGGATCAGTGTGCGTGCCTGATCTCCGTAGTGGAACGTGTGGGACGCCACGTAGACGAAGCCGACCGCGGACGAGTTGAGACCCCGCAGGATCCGCCATGCCTCTAGGCCGTCCTCGACGAAGTCGTCGGGGTGCGGGTCGAAGTTCAACCGCAAGCCCTCCACCTCGATGAGAGGGAGCAACTCCTCCATCGATCGGTAGAACGCCGCCTCAGAGTCTTCGGCTCTCTCGGGACGCCCCGAGAACTCGGTGTTGATCACCGGCACCTCGAGCTCGACAGCGAGCTGGATGATCCGCTTGAAGTTGCGCACGGCGGCTTCCCGCTGCGGTTCATCCGGCCACGACAGGCGCTGCACGGGCAGTACGGCGGGGATGGTGATACCGGCGTCACGGACGCTCTTCTTGAGCTTCACGACAAGGTCGTCGTCTGCCTTCGGGTACCGGAAGAACGGCATGAAGTCTACGTGAGGCGTCAGCTGCAGATGCTCGAATCCGAGCCGCGCTGCCACCTCCGGGAATTGCAGCAGTTCATGGTCGTGGTGGTACGGCGTGGGGTCCAAGGCGATGCGGACCATGCTGGATTCCTCTCAGGATGCCGGCTGGAGACGCGGTGGGATGCGCTCGAGGCGTGGGTGATCAGTGGAAGCGTGCGAGGTGCGTGCAGCGGAAGATGTGCTCGCGGGTGCGCTGCGCGATCGGCAACGGGCGGTCAACGTCGCAGCCGTACATGTCCTGCTCGACGATCGCGAAGATATCGGGGTCGATCGCGGCGACGGCGTCGATGATCGGCCCGAACTCGGGAACTCCGTGGGGAGGTTCGATCATGATGCCCTGCGGGACGGCATCCGCGAAGGACACGTCGTTCTTCAGCACGTCGAACAGCAGCGACGGGTCGACCTGCTTCAGGTGTAGGTAGCCGATGCGATCGGGGCTCTCCTGGATGAGCTTGACGCTGTCGCCGCCGTAGTAGGCGAAGTGGCCGGTGTCCAGGCACAGGTTCGTGTAGTGAGGGTCGGTGTTGTCGAGGAACCGCAGCACCTCGCGAGTGGTGCCGATGTGACTGTCGGCGTGCGAGTGGAATTGCTGGCGCACCCCGAACTCCTCGAGCAGCGCTTTGCCGAGCCGGTTGTGTCCGGCAGCGAGCTTCGCCCACTGCTCGTCTGTGAGAGTCCGTGGCTCGATGACAGCGCCGTGTTCGTCTCGCCACATGTCGGGGATCACGACCAGGTGCTCGGCGCCGAGCTTCGACGCGAGGCCCGCGACCGCGAGCGCCTGGTCCCATGCGCGCTGCCACTGGTCATCGCCCTTGTGAAACCCCGTGAAGACAGTGCCGGCTGACAGCTTGAGACCGCGCGTGCCGAGCTCGTCCTCCAGCTGATGCGGGTCGGTGGGCAGGTACCCGTAGGGGCCGAGCTCGATCCACGAGTAGCCTGCGGCGACGACTTCGTCGAGGAAGCGTTGCCAGGGCACCTGGTTCGGGTCGTCGGGGAACCAGACGCCCCACGAATCGGGGGCGGTGCCGATGCGCAGCCCGGCCGCTCGGTCGACGGTGACGTCCGCGTCGATAGGAAGTGAGTCTGTCATGGTTCTCCGTTCGTGCTCTCAGCCGAGCAGCGGCTTCTGGTTGGACTGCTGGGCGAGGTACTCGTCGCGCGCCCGCTGCGTGCTCACGAGGGTCGAGACCTCGGGCACCGGCACGTCCCACCAGCCGTCGCCGTCGGGCGCGTAGATGAGCGGGTCGCTGTTGATGTGGATGAAGGTGGATCGGTCGGATGCCTTCGCCTGCGCGACGGCGGCCTTGAGGTTGTCGATTGCCGAGGCGCCGGGCTTGATCTCGATGACGTCGAGGCCGTAGCTGCGGGCGTTCATGGCGAGGTCGACGGGCAGGATCTTCTCGCCCTGGAAGTTGCGGGCCTCGCCGTCGTACTCGCGGTACCAGGTGCCGAAGCGCTCGGAGCCGACGGTCTCGGACAGGTGGCCGATCGACGCGTAGCCGTGGTTCTGGATGAGCACGACGATGATCTTGATGCCCTCGGCGACCGCCGTGACGAGCTCGGTGTTGAGCATGAGGTACGAGCCGTCGCCGACCATGACGATGACGTCACGGTCGTCGCCATCGGCGAGAAGGCCCCGCTTGGCTCCGAGGCCGCCGGCGATCTCATACCCCATGCACGAGAACGCGTACTCGACGTGGTACCCGAGCGAGTCGCGCACCCGCCACAGCTTGTGCAGGTCACCCGGAAGCGACCCGGCGGCCTGCACGATGACGTCCTCCGGGGCGCTGGCGGACTGCACGGCGCCGATGATCTCGGGCTGGCCGGGCAGCGCGAGACCCGAGGGTGCGAACGCGGCGTCGACCGCGGCATCCCATCCCGCCTTCTCTTGCGCGATGCGCTCGGAGTAGTCGCGGCCGATCTCGAAGCCCTCCAGCTCGATCGACAGCTCGGTCAGCGCCTCGCGCGCGTCGGCGATCACCGGCAGCTGCGAGCCGTGCTTGTACGCGTCGAACGAGGCGATGTTGATGTTGACGAAGGTGACGTCGGGGTTCTGGAACGCGGTGCGCGACGCGGTGGTGAAGTCGCTGTAGCGGGTGCCGATCCCGATGATGACGTCGGCCTCGGCCGCGAGGTGGTTCGCGGCGAGCGTGCCGGTCGCGCCGACGCCGCCGAGGTACTGCGGGTGGTCCCAGTCCAGCACGCCGCCGCCGGCCTGCGACGTGCCGACCGGGATGCCGGTGGCCTCGACGAGCGCGCGCAGCTGGTCCTCGGCGCCGGAGTAGATGACCCCG
>NZ_RRYE01000139.1 GCF_004010105.1 Microbacterium sp. CPCC 204701 | reverse complement strand
AGCGCCGGCGAGCGCTCGAGGGCGACCTCGACCGCCTCGCCGGTGGCGGCCGACTCCCAGGCCTCGCGCATGCTCGCGACGCCCGCGGCCGCACCGTCGGGGTGACCGTGGATGCCGCCGCCCGCGAGGACGAGCAGATCGGCCGTGCCGACTGCGGAGTAGGTGGCGTGTGCGAGGCCGCCCCACTGGCCGGACGACAGCACCGGCACCGTCGGGGTGAGGCCGAGCAGCGGCTCGCGGACCGCGGCGATCGAGTCGAGCACTTCGGCGTCCGTCTCGTAGAACTTGTTGCTGATGCCGTTGGTGTGCAGGTGGTCCGCGCCGGCGAGCCGGGCGAGCTTCTGCCATGCTCGGAACCCTATCCCGACCTGGTCGGAGCGGCTGAACGCGCCGAGCATCGCGCGATGGCCGTGGATCGGCACCTCCGCGTGGCGGCGCAGGAACTCCAGCCCCGGCAGCCCGACGAGGTTGATGCACGCCATGACGCACGTGCCGCCCGCGGTGACGACGAGGTCGTGGTTGGCCTCGAGCCGGTCGATGTCGTCGGTGATGTTGAACGCATACATGGGCTTGCGCCCGGTGCGGTCGGCGTAGCGCTCGAGCACGGGCATGACCGCGCGGACGCGCTCAGCCAGCGGCGCGCTGGGGCCGTTGCCCTGCAGCTCGTCGTCCTTGATGAAGTCGATGCCTGCGTCGGCCAGCCCGCCGACGACGTCGGCGAGCTCCTCGGGCGAGAGTCCGATGCTGGGTTTGACGATCGTGCCGATCATCGCGCCGGTCGGGCGGCCCACGAGCCGTCGCGTGCCCTCGACGCCGAACGCCGGGCCCGGGTAGCGCTCTGCGAACGCCGGCGGAAGCTCGAGATCGATCAGCTTGATCGCCGAGAGCTCCTTGATCTCGAACAGGTTGCCGGCGACCGCCGCGAGCAGGTTCGGCAGGGACGGTCCGAAGTTGCCGAGCGGAAAGCGCAGCCGCAACCGCGCACGGCGGCGCTGCGACGGGTCGCCGACCGAGCCCGGAAGCGGCGAGGCGCCGGTGAGCGGCACCTCCTCGAGCGATTCGACCTGCGCCGCGAAGCGCGCGCGGAGGTCGTCGGACTCGCGCTCGACCCGCACGAACGTGCCGGTGGACTGCTCGCCCGCGAGCACCTCGGCCGCGTGCGGCAGCGGAAGGGAGGTCTCGATGATGTACGTCGCGACGACGTGCAGTGCGGTCATCGGGTCACCACACCAGGGGGAGCCACACCGACATCTCGCCGGGGCCGCGGTTGCTCCACGCGAAGTACGGCACGAGACGCGTCGTCACGGTCGTCAGCTCGGCGTCGGCGAGGTCGTCGTACAGAACGTCGTCGGTGGGCCTCGGCAGCACCGCGATCTCGGTCTCGAGCACGACGACCCGGGTGCCCGCGACCTCGGCCTCGACCGGAGTGAGCTCCTGGCCGCGGCGCAGCCCCGCCTGCTCGAGCACGACGCCGTCTGGCAGGTCCGCGCTCTCGAGGCAGTACACGACCGGCCCGCGACGCACCGCGACCTGGTTGGCGGCCTCCTCGGCGAGGCGGTGGGCGCGCAGCACGCGCACCGGCATCGGCAGCGTCAGCACGACGACGTCGCCCTCGCGCCACTCGCGCTCGACGCGCGTGTAGGTGCCAGGCTCGGTGACCGCGACCTCTTCGCCGTTGACGGTGAGGCTCGCGCCCGACGACCAGCCGGGAACACGCAGGTGGAGAGGGATGCCGGTGCCCGAGGCATCCGTCACCGTGAACGTCAGCTGCTCCGACCACGGGTAGTCGCTGTCTTCGCGCAGGGCGAGGCTGCGTCCGTCGTCGGTCGTGACGTCGACCGACGACCCCCCGTAGAGGTGGAGGTAGAGGCCGTCGTCGCCGAGCGATGCGGCGCGCTCGTGGAACCGGGCCAGGGTGCGCGCGATGTTCGGAGGGCAGCAGAAGCAGCTGAGGTACGGCTCGCGCAGGCGTTCGTCGGACGGTGGAGGCGGCGGCGTCGGGTGGATCGCGGTGTCGCCGGGGCGCCGCAGCGGGTAGGGCAGGTCGCGCACCTGGCGCAGGGGGTTCGTGTAGAAGTACTCCGACCCGGCGAGGCTGATGCTCGACAGGAGGCTGTTGAAGGCGACCTGCTCGATGACATCGGCGTAGCGTGCGTCGCCCGTGAGCGACAGCATCCGCTCGCCCCACAGGATGAGCCCGATGTTCGCGCACGACTCGTTGTGGGCCGTCGTGTGGGGCAGCTGGTACGCGCGGCCGTAGGCCTGGTGCACGCGGCTGATCTGGTCCTGCCACGGCGAGCCGTCCGGCGAGGCGCCGTCGTACAGCGCGCCGGCGCCGCCGGTGATGTAGAGCTTGGTGTCGACGACGTCCTGCCACAGCCGCTCGAGCACGGCGGTCAGCTCGTCGTCGCCCGTATCGGCGATGAGGTCGGCGAGCCCCGCGTACAGGTAGTTCGCGCGCACGGCGTGCCCGGCCACGACGGTCTGCTCGCGCACGGGGAGGCGGTCCTGGTTGTCGTCGCCGCCCTGGAAGTCGTCGCGCACGCGCACGAACGACTCCGACAGGCGGAGGTACCGCTCGTCGCCTGTGGCGCGGTACAGGTCGACCACCGCCATGTAGTGGGACGGGCAGATGGCGCTGCGCGCGAGTTCGAGCGGCTTGTTGGTCGCGAGGTCTTCGAGGAACGCGGCCGCCTTCTTCGCGGCATCCAGCAGCGTCGTCGATCCGGTCACCTCGTAGTGCTTGACGCCCGCGGTGATGAGGTGGCCGAGGTTGTAGGTCTCGAAGTGGAAGCGGTCGGCGAGCGCCAGCGCGTCTTCATGGTTGCGCGCCGAGATGATCGTCGGCGTGTGGAGGTACCCGTCGTCGCGCTGCACCGAAGCGATGAGCTGCGCGATGTCTTCGAGGCGGGCCGCGAGCTCGGGATCGGGGTCGGTCTCGAGGCGGGCGATTGCTGCTTCGAGCCACTTGTAGAAGTCGCCGTCCATGAATGGCGGGCCCAGGTGCTCGCCTGACTCCAGCCCCGCGGCGATGCGGAAGTTCGCCAAGCCCGGGCTGACGGCGGGGTCGCTCAGCGACGACCAGATCTGGGGGATGGTGACATCGCGCGTGCGCTCGTGGACGTCGCCCCAGAAGCCGCTGCTCCACCGCGCGCTGTCGGCTCCGAGGGGTCGCAGCCGCGCATGGGCGCGTGTGGCTGTCGTGGCGGTCATGCGATGGTTCCTTCCGGAGGCGTGCACCTGACTGTAACCACGATTGGAGCACGAAGTGAATAGAATTTCAACACTGACTGTTGACACACTTTGGATTCGTGCCTACTGTCGTGGTCGTACCCTTCACCCGCATGGTCTTCGTCAAGGAGGACGCTATGAACACCCGACCCCGCAGCCGCGCTTTCGCGGCCCTGGGACTGACCCTGGCCGCTGTGATGCCGCTGGCCGCCTGCGCCGGCGGAAGCGGCGCGTCCTCGGGCGACGACGGTGCCGCGGGCACCGACCCCGAGACCTTCACGGTCATGACGGCGAACGAGAACCCCGTTCTCGAGGCGCAGCTCGACGCGCTCGCCGCCGGCGCCTGCGAGGCCGAGAACGAGGCGCTCCCGATCGAGCACCAGAAGGTCGCGCAGGCCGACACGGTGCAGAAGGTGACACTGCTGGCGAGCCAGGACGCGCTGCCCACCCACACGATCGCGGGCACGGCGCTCATCCGCCCCGACGGCGATCTCAACGCCGCCGGTCTCGTCGGCGACCTGCAGGCGGCGCTCGAAGAGGCCGGAACGTGGGACAACGTGCTGCCCGCGGCCGCGTCCACCGTCGAGCAGGTCTACGGCGGCATGTACTCGATGCCGTACCAGTACAACATCGAGGGCATCTTCTACAACAAGCAGATCTTCGCCGACAACGGTCTCGAAGAGCCGCAGACGTGGGACGAGCTGATCGAGGCGTCCGCCACGCTGCTCGACGCCGGCATCACCCCGATGACCGAGGCGGGTGCGAACGGCTGGCCGCTCACGCGCATCATGGGCATGTACATCTTCCGCAACGTCGGACCCGACGCGATGGCGGCCATCCGCGACGGCGAGGCCGAGCTGACCGATCCCGAGTACGTCGCGGGTGCCGAGGCGCTGGCAGAGTACGCCGAGGCCGGCTACTTCGGCGAGGGCTTCTCGACGCGCGACGGCGACACGTCGTCGAACATGTTCCTCACCGGCCAGGCCGCGATGACATACGACGGCACGTGGCTGCTGAGCGCGATCACCGACCCCGAGCGCAACCAGATCGGCGGCGAGAACGTCGGGTTCATGCCGTTCCCCGAGGTCGAGGGCGGCGCCGGCTCGATCGACCAGTACCCGGCCAACGCGGGCGCTCCGATGATCGTCAACGCCAAGCAGTTCGGGCCGAAGGTCGTGGACTGGATCAGCTGCATCGCCGAGAACTACGGCCAACAGGCCCTCCAGGACGCCGGCGTGATCTCGGGCTTCAAGGTCAACGGCGAGGTAACCGACATCTCGGAGAACACCGCCGAGATCCAGGAGCGCATCGCCGGGATCGACGAGACCGTGCTGTGGTTCGAGGCGCTGTTCGACCCGAAGAGCAACTCGCTCGCATCGACCAACGCGACGCTCCTCACGACGGGCCAGATGACTCCCGAGGACTACATGGCAGACCTCCAGGCGAGCATCGACGCCAACAGCTGACGCCCGCCTCGCCGGTCCCCCGCGCCTAGGCTCGGGGGGCCGGCTCCCCACAGAAAGCGACGGAGATGAACTCGATCTTCGGCGATCGCAGGACGATCATCATCCTGCTGGCGCCTGCGCTGCTGCTCTACACCCTGCTGAAGGTCGTCCCCGTCGCGTGGTCGCTCGGCCTGTCGTTCTTCGAGGGCAACACGCTCCGCGGATTCGAATGGGTCGGACTCCAGAACTTCGCGACCTTCTTCACCGACAGTGCCGCGCTGCAGTCGATGTGGGTCAGCGTCTTCTTCGCGATCGTCGCGACGATCGGCCAGGTGGCGCTCGGCTACGGTCTGGCTCTGCTGTACGTCTTCGTGCTGCGCAGGGGCTCGTCGTTCGTGCGCACCATCGTGTTCTTCCCGGCGATCCTGCCGACGGTCGCGGTGGCACTCCTTTTCAAGAGCTTCGTCGCCGTGGGCGACAACCAGGGTCCCGTCAACGACATCATCAACTTCTTCGGCGGTGAGAGCGTCGAGGTGCTCGCGTCGACCGTCGGCACCATGTCGACCGCGATCGTCATGACCCTGTGGGGGTCGATGGGGTTCTACGCGATCCTGCTGTACGCGGGCCTGCTCGACATCCCCGAAGAGATCATCGAGTCGGCGCGCCTCGACGGCGCGAACGGCCTGCGCCTGGTGCGGCACATCGTGCTGCCGCTGTCGCTGCCGATCCTGCTGTCGTCGATCATCTTCAGCCTCAACGCGACGCTCAAGGTGTTCGACAGCCTGCTCGCGCTCAACAACGGCGGGCCGGGCACGTCGACGGCCCCGCTCACCCTGTACATGTACCGCACGGCGTTCGAGTACGCCGAGTACGGCTACGGCTCGACGATCGCCCTGGTGCTGACCCTGCTGTGCCTGGTGTTCACGCTCGCGATCTTCCGGTCGTCGCGTCGCAAGGCGGAGGTGTGACATGACGACCATGACGCGGACGGATGCCCCCGCCACGGTGGCGGTGCCCACTCGGCGCAAGCCTGCGCCGAGCCCTGCCCGGCGCAAGGCGCTGCGCCTGGTGCGCCGCATCCCGGTGTGGATCATCGTCGCCGTTCTGCTGGTGGTGGTGCTCTACCCGCAGGTGTGGATGGTGCTCGGCTCGTTCAAGACGCAGTCGGAGTTCCTCTCCAACCCGGCGCTCTCGCTGCCGGAGACGTGGCAGTTCGACAACTACATCACGGCCCTGACCAACGGCAACGTCGGGCAGAACTACCTCAACAGCATCATCGTGACGATCCCGTCGGTGCTGCTCATCGTGTTCATCGGCGTCGCCGCGGGGTACGCGCTCGAGGTCATGATCTGGAAGGGCCGCAACGGCACGCTGCTGTACATCCTGGCCGGGATCATGGTGCCGGGGCAGATGATCCTGGTGCCGCTGTTCATCGTGTACTTCCGCATGGGGATCACCGACTCGCTGCTGCCGCTGATCATCACGTACACGGTGATGGGCCTT
Source organism: Microbacterium sp. CPCC 204701 (assembly GCF_004010105.1). Taxonomy (GTDB): domain Bacteria; phylum Actinomycetota; class Actinomycetes; order Actinomycetales; family Microbacteriaceae; genus Microbacterium. The sequence continues at coordinate 1,067 of NZ_RRYE01000139.1, read as the reverse complement.
CCGCTGACGACGTTCCTCATGGCGACGTACTTCCGCTCGGTGCCGCGTGAGATCTTCGAGGCGGCGACGGTGGACGGATCCGGTCCGCTGCGCTCGTTCTTCGTGATCGGCGTGCCGATGATGAAGAACGCGATCCTCACCGTCGGACTCGTGCAGTTCTTCAGCGTGTGGAACGACCTGCTGATCGCGCTGACCTTCACGACGCGGCCCGAGCTCGCGACGATCCAGGTGGGCCTGCTGAGCCTCAGCGACGAGTACGGCTCGACCCAGTTCGGACCCCTCTTCGCCGCGGTGAGCATCAACATCGTGGTGCTGCTCATCGTCTTCCTGACGCTGAACAAGAAGATCATGGCCGGCATGTCCGGCGGTGCCCTCAAGGGCTGAGAGAGCTGAAAGGCTGGTGGCATGACCGCCGACGCACCCCGCATCGCCTTCGTCCACACCGGCGCCGTCGTCATCCCGCCGGTCGCCGAGCTCGCGCGCGAGCATCTGGCGGGCGCGACGACGGTGAACTACCTCGACGACAAGATCGTGGCCGATCTCGGCGACCCGCAGCGCGCGGCATCCGTCCCCGAGCGCCTCACCGATCTCGTGAAGGCGGCGCAGAGCGCGGGGGCGGATGTCGTCATGCTCACGTGCTCGTCGATCTCGCACCTGGCAGCTCCCACGGCCGAGGCCGTCGGCATCCCGGTGCTGCGCATCGACGAGGCGATGGCGGATGCCGCGGTCCGCACCGGCGACCGGGTCGCAGTGCTGGCGACCCTGCCGACGACCCTCACTCCGACCCTCGGCCTGCTGCGCGAGCGGGCCGAGCTCGCGGGGCGTTCGCCGGAGTTCGTGAGCGAGGTGATCGAGGGCGCGTTCGAGGCCGTCGCAGCCGGCGACCGCCCGAGGCACGACCGGCTCGTCGCGGCCGCGATCGAGCGGGTGGCGACGGATGCCGATGTCGTGGTCCTCGCGCAGGCCTCGATGGCGAGCGCGGCCGAGGCCGTGTCGGTCGGCGTCCCGGTGCTGACGAGCCTCAAGCCCGGCATCCGTCGCCTGAGCGAGACCGTCGCAGCGCTCTG
>NZ_RRYE01000138.1 GCF_004010105.1 Microbacterium sp. CPCC 204701 | reverse complement strand
GGCCGCGGCATCCGCCCCCATCACCGACGGCGCGCTCGCCGACGGGACGGCGGTGCCGCTGCTGGCGAACCTCGGCAACGCCGACGGCGCCGCCGACGCGGTGGCGCTCGGGGCCGAGGGAGTGGGCCTGTTCCGCACCGAGTTCCTGTTCCTGAGCGCGAACCAGGCGCCGACCGTCGAGCAGCAGCGCGAGGCGTATACGAAACTGCTCGCGGCGTTCCCCGGCAAGAAGGTCGTCGTGCGCGTGCTCGACGCGGGTGCCGACAAGCCACTGCCGTTCCTCAACGACGCGCACGAGGAGAACCCGGCGCTGGGCCTGCGCGGACTGCGCGCGCTGCGCGCGAGTCAAGACATCCTGCGCGAGCAGCTGACGGCGCTCGCCGAGGCTGATGCCGTGACCGGCGCCGATCTGTGGGTGATGGCGCCGATGGTGGCGACGGTCGAGGAGACAGAGTACTTCGTCGACATCGCGCGCGACTACGGCATCAAGACCGCCGGGGTGATGGTCGAAGTGCCGTCGTCGGCGCTGCTGGCCGACCGCATCCTCGAGCACGCGGACTTCGCCTCGATCGGCACGAACGACCTGACGCAGTACACGCTCGCCGCCGACCGGCTGCTCGGCTCGGTCGCAGCGTTCCAGGACCCGTGGCACCCCGCGGTGCTGCGCCTCATCCGCGAGGTCGGCGACGCCGGTCGCACCCATGCCAAGCCCGTCGGCATCTGCGGCGAGGCCGCCGCGGATCCGCTCCTGGCCGTCGTGCTCGTGGGCCTCGGCGCCACGAGCCTGTCGATGGCCCCGACCGCGCTCGCCGACGTGCGAGCCACCCTGCTGCAGCACACTCTCGACGACGCTCGCGAGATCGCTGCAGCTGCCCTGTCCGCGTCCGACGCGGCATCTGCTCGCGTCGCGGCGGAACGCGCCGCGACGCGGAGAGCGAACACCGCGGCAGAGCATGCCGCGTCCACCGGAAACAAGGAGACACAGTCATGACAACGGCGTCTGCACCCGCCACCAGAGGCGGATCGAGGGCACGAGTCGGAGTCCAGCGATTCGGCACGTTCCTGTCCGGCATGATCATGCCGAACATCCCCGCGCTCATCGCGTGGGGTATCTTCACGGCCTTCTTCATCGATGTGGGGTGGACGCCGAACGCGGACCTCGCGACGATCGTCGGGCCCTTCATCCACTACGCACTGCCCCTGCTGATCGCCTACACCGGCGGCAGCATCGTGTACAACGTTCGCGGTGGCGTGGTCGCGGTCATCGCGACGATGGGCGCGATCGCGGGGTCCGACCTGCTCGTCGCGAACTTCAACGCCGCTCTGGCCGAGGGCGAGCGGCCGCTCAACGAGGTGCACATGTTCATCGGAGCGATGATCCTCGCTCCGATCGCGGCGTACACGATGAAGTGGCTCGACAGCCTGTGGGACGGCAGGATCAAAGCGGGCTTCGAGATGCTCGTCAACATGTTCTCGGCCGGCATCTGGGGCTTCGTCCTGGCGATCCTCGGGTTCTACCCGATCGCCTGGCTGGTGAACGGCCTCATGCAGGCGCTTGGGAACGCCGTGAACTGGCTCGTCGAGGTGAATCTGCTTCCCCTCACGAGCATCCTCATCGAACCGGCCAAGGTCTTCTTCCTCAACAACGCCATCAACCACGGCGTGCTGACGCCGCTGGGCATCCAGCAGTCGGCCGAGGACGGCTCGTCGATCCTGTTCCTGCTCGAGGCAAACCCCGGCCCTGGTGTCGGGCTGCTGCTCGCCTTCACGTTCTTCGGCCTCGGCGCGGCGCGCGCATCGGCGCCCGGTGCGGCAGTGATCCAGTTCTTCGGCGGCATCCACGAGGTGTACTTCCCGTACGCGCTCATGAAGCCGATCCTGATCCTGGCGCTCATCGCGGGCGGCATGACCGGCGTCACCACGAACATGCTCCTGGGCGGCGCACTGCGGGCACCCGCGGCGCCCGGCAGCATCATCGCGGTCCTCGCGCAGACGGCGACCGGCGCGTACGTCGCGGTCATCCTCTCGGTGATCCTGTCGGCGACGGTGACGTTCCTCGTCTCATGGGTGATCCTGCGGGCGTCGCGCAAGCGCGACCTCGAGGCGATGGCGGCGACCGACGACGCGTTCGGCGCGGCGATCACCCAGACCGAGGCGGCGAAGGGCAAGTCGTCGGAGCACTTGAGCGGCATGCGTGGCGGCGCGGCGACCCAGGCCGACGGCGGCGTCGAGCCGGCGGTCATGACGGAGCGGGAGATCCGCAACATCGTGTTCGCGTGCGACGCGGGCATGGGGTCGTCGGCGATGGGCGCGAGCGTGCTGCGCAACAAGATCAAGAAGGCGGGCATCGAAGACGTCACGGTCGTCAACAAGGCGATCGCGAACCTGGACGCGTCGGCCGACCTGGTGATCACGCAGAACCAGCTCACCGATCGCGCCCGGCAGCAGACGCCTGGCGCGGTGCACGTCTCGGTCGACAACTTCATGAACTCGCCCAAGTACGACGAGGTCGTAGACCTCGTCCGTGCCCAGCACCAGGATGGTGCGTAGGCGCTGAGGCAGCGGTGGGGCCGGGCAGGCAGGAAGCCCCCGGCCCCACCGTCTCCGTGCGAGCGCCGCGCCGCAGCATCCGTAATTCGACGAAAGGCGACAGACATGGCCAAGGACGTACTGACCCTCGGACAGGTGCGGATCCACTCCGGCAGCGCGACGCGCGAGGAGGCGATGAAGGAGGCCGCCGACATCCTCGAGGCCGCGGGCGCCGTCACGAGCGCTTACTTCGACGCGATGCAGCAGCGGGAGCAGACGGTGTCGACCTATATGGGCAACGAGCTCGCGATCCCCCACGGCACCAACGAGACCAAGAACGCGATCCTCGAATCGGCGCTGTCGGTCGTCCGCTACGACGGCGGCGTCGACTGGGGCGGCGAGCCGGTGACGTTCGTCGTCGGCATCGCAGGCAAGGGCGACGAGCACCTCGAGATCCTGTCGCAGATCGCGATCCTCTTCTCCGAGGAGGACGACGTCGCCAGGCTCAAGACCGCGCAGACCCCCGAGGAGCTGTTCGCCCTGGTCTCGGCGGCGGGCGTGTGATGAAGGCGGTCCACTTCGGCGCCGGCAACATCGGCCGCGGTTTCGTGGGCCTTCTGCTGCACGAGGGCGGCTACGAGGTGGTGTTCTCGGACGTTGCGGCCCCGCTCGTCGACGCCATCAACGCGGCGAGCCGCTACACCGTGCACGAGGTCGGCGCGGGCGGCCGCGACATCGAGGTGACCGGGTTCCGGGCGATCAACAGCGCCGAGCACCCCGATCGCGTGATCGAGGAGATCGCGACCGCCAACATCGTGACCACCGCGGTCGGGCCGAGCGTGCTGAAGTTCGTCGCGCCGCTGGTCATGTCGGGACTCGCGCTGCGGGATCCCGCGTCGCCCGCACTTCAGATCATGGCGTGCGAGAACGCCATCAACGCCACCGACCTGCTGCACGACGAGATCGTGGCGCTCGCCGGAGACGCGTGGGACGCCCTGTCGTCGCGCGCCGTCTTCGCAAACACCGCCGTCGACCGGATCGTGCCGGCGCAGTCTGACGGACACGGCGTCGATGTCACGGTCGAGCCATTCTTCGAGTGGGCGATCGAGCGGCCGCCGTTCGGCGACGAGCCGCCGCGCATCCCCGGCGCGCACTTCGTCGACGACCTCGCACCCTACATCGAGCGCAAGCTCTTCACCGTCAACACCGGGCACGCGGCGACCGCGTACCTCGGGGCCCGGGCCGGCGTCGAGACGATCGCCGCGGCGCTCGCCGACCCGGCAATCGCCGCGACGGTGGAAGCGGCGCTCGAAGAGACCTCGGCGCTGCTCGAGGCCAAGCACGGACTCGACGCCGGCGACCTCGCGGTGTACCGGGCGACGATCCTGAACCGGTTCCAGAACGACGCGCTCCCCGACACCGTGTGGCGGGTCGGGCGGCAGCCGCTGCGCAAGCTCTCGCGCCACGAGCGGTTCGTCGGTCCTGCAGCCGAGGCGGCCGAACGAGGGCTGAGCGTCGACGCGCTCGTCGACGCGATGGGTGCCGCACTCGCGTTCGACGACTCGGAGGACCCGCAGTCTGTCGACGTGCAGCGGATGCTGCGCGGGCAGGACGCGGCATCGTTCACGGCATCCGTCACCGGCCTCGACCCGACGCACCCGCTCTTCGCGCGCGTGGAGGCGGTGGTCGCGGCGCGGCAGGCCGAGCTGCGCCCGTGAGGCCGATTTCGGCCTGAGTCCCTTCGCGCTTAGGGTCGTTGCCTGGGGTCGGCACGACGAGGTGTGGAGACGTACATGAGGGACGCATGAGCGCGCGCCGGTATGCGGTCATCGGCGCCGGGCCATCGGGACTGTCGGCGGCGCGCGCCCTGCAGAAGGCGGGCATCGCGTTCGACGGCTACGAGGCCTCGCGTGGCGTCGGCGGCCTGTGGGACATCGAGAACCCGCGCTCGACGATGTACGAGTCGGCGCACCTCATCTCGTCGCGCACGACCACCGAGTTCGCCGAGTTCCCGATGCGCTCGCGGGCCGACTATCCCAGCCACCGCGAGCTCATCGAGTACTTCCGCGCGTTCGCCGAGCGCTTCGGGCTCACCGAGCGGTTCCGCTTCGACACGAGGGTCACCTCGCTCGATCGCGACGGCGACGGCGACGGGTGGACGCTGCGAGCCGCCCCTTCGACACGCTCAGCGGCCGGGGGTCCGAGCTCAGGGACCGGGAGCACAGACTCGATCGCGCGGCGGTACGACGGGGTGATCCTCGCCAACGGCACGCTCGCCGAGCCGAACGTGCCGGCCCTCCGCGGCGAGTTCACGGGCGAGCTGCTGCACACCAGCGCGTACAAGACCGCGACGCAGCTGACGGGCAAGCGGGTGCTCATCATCGGCGCCGGGAATTCGGGCTGCGACATCGCCGTCGACGCCGTGCACCACGCGGCGTCGGTCGAGATGAGCGTGCGACGCGGGTACTACTTCGTGCCGCGATACCTCTTCGGCAAGCCGTCCGACACGCTCAACCAGGGGCGACCCTGCCGGCTCCCGTCAAGCAGTTCGTCGACAAGCGCGTGCTGCGCGCGTTCACCGGTGATCCGGTGCGGTTCGGGTTCCCCCGGCCCGACTACAAGCTCTACGAGTCGCACCCGATCGTCAACACGATGGTGCTGAACCACCTCGGACAGGGCGACCTGCGCATCCGTCCCGACGTCGACCGGTTCGACGGCCGCACCGTTCACTTCCGCGACGGCTCGTCGGGCGAATACGACCTGGTGCTCCTCGCGACGGGCTACACGCTGGACTACCCGTTCGTCGCCCGCGACGAGCTGAACTGGACGGGCTGGTCGCCCCGCCTCTACCTCAACGTCTTCCCGCCGTCGTTCAACGGGCTGTACGTCATGGGCATGATCGAGGCCTCCGGCATCGGCTGGCAGGGCCGCTACGAGCAGGCCGAGCTCGTCGCCGCGTACCTCGCCGCCATCGAGCTGCATCCCGAGCGCGCGGCCGTCTTCCGGGCGAGGGTCGCCCACGAGCCCTGGCCCGATCTCACCGGCGGCTACCGCTACCTGGGCCTCGAGCGCATGTCGTACTACGTCAACAAGGACGCGTACCGCCGGGCCGTGCGCGCGGCGACCGAAGGACTGCGGACGGATGCCTCGGCGCAGGCCCCCCGCCGAGGCATCCGTTCGCTCACCGTCAGACCGGCCCGCCGTCACACCCGAAAGGCCTCCGCGTGAACCCCGACGACGTGGTCCTCGACTTCACGCCCGGCACGCTCGTGATCCTCAACGTCGTGCTCGGGCTCATCATGTTCGGCATCGCGCTCGACACCATTCGCGCTCACGCTGATCCTCCCCGTCACGCCGTCGATGGCGCTCGGCATGATCCTGTGTTCCGCATCGGCACCATCCTCGGCCCCACCGTGCGCAATCAGATCACGGCCCTGTGGGACGGCAGGGCGATCCTGGGCGTCCGCGGTTCTGACTCCCCCTTCGTGTTCGTGTGGGTCGACGACGTCGCCGCCGCCATGGCGCGGGCGGCGACCGACGGCCCTCCCGGCACCTACAACGTCGCAGGCGACGGCCGCGTGACTGTCCACGAGATCGGCCGGCGCCTGGGCAAGCCGGTGATCGCCGTGCCCGCGCGCCTGCTCGCGTTCGGTCTGCGGATCGGACGGATGCTGCGCCTCACGGTCCACGGACCGGAACAGATCGGCTTCCTGCGCCACCGGCCGGTGCTCGCGAACGACGCGCTCACGCGCGACTTCGGATTCACGCCGGCCAAGACATCGGCGGTGGCGTTCGAGGTCTACCTCGCCACGCACCCCGGCGTCGCGCGGCGCTGACTCCCCGACCCCCGCCGACCTGGAAGACTGGGCAGGTCGGAAGGGGGCACAGGGATGATGAGCCAGCCCTCCGACGTGACCGGGCGTGGCGAGACGTGGCTGTGGATCGTCGTGTCGGCGGTGGCCGTAGCCATGGTCGCCGTGCAGACGCCGATCGCGACGGCCCTGTACGGCGTGCCCCTCGCGATGGCGTTCACCCTCACGGTGCTGCACGCCGGCGCACTCCCGCTGGCGCTGCGCTGGCCCGTCGCCGCCGCCGTGGTCTCGGTGGCAGCGGCGTTCACGCTGCAGTGGCTCACCGCGCCGATCCCGACCGCCCCGTGGCCGTGGACGGTGACTGCCGAGATCACCCAGTTCTTCGTGGTGCTCCTGCTGGCGCTGCGGACCGTGTGGCAGGTGGCCACGGCCGCCCTCCTCGCCTCCGTCGCGGGCTCGACCCTCGTTGCCTTCGCGCACGGCGCGGAGCTGGCGGATGCCGCAGCCGTCGACAACATCGTCTTCGTGTCGATCGGCGCCGGCGTGCTCGGCATCGGCATCATGGTGCGCCAATGGCGCCGCATCCGGGTCCAACTCGTACGCGAGCAGCGGGTCAGCGCGGAGGAGCTGTCGCGGCGCGTCGTCGCAGAGGAGCGCACGCGCCTCGCACGCGACCTGCACGACGTGATCGCGCACAGCATGTCGGTGATCAGCGTGCAGGCGGCGAGCGCCCCCGCGCGGCTCGGCGGGGTGGAACCGCGCACGGCGGAGGAGTTCGCCGACATCGCCGCACAGGCGCGCACCGCGCTGCGCGAGATGCGGGTGCTGCTGGGAGCCCTGCGCGACGACGAGGCGGCGCCCGTCGAACCGCAGCGCGGCATCGCCGACATCGCCGTGCTGGTACGCCAGACCGCGCAGGCCGGTGCCGACGTGCATCTGGACTGGAAGGGCTCCCGCTCGCCGCGCCTGACGGCCGTGGCC
>NZ_RRYE01000137.1 GCF_004010105.1 Microbacterium sp. CPCC 204701 | reverse complement strand
CTCATCGGCCGGGAGCGGAGCCGCGTCCGGCCGGCCGGGAGCGGCGGCAGGAGTCCGCGAGAACCGCGGGGCCGGCGCCGCGAGCGGAATCCCGCCCGACTCCGTGAAGGCGCCGCGCTCGCGGGCGTGCGCGTCGTCGAGTGCCTCGGCGAAGGTGAGCACGGGAGTGAGACATGCATCCGTGCCCGCGGCCGATGCCGCCCACGCGTCGCGCGTCCGTGTGGACAACGCCTTCGAGATCGCCGCCCGCCACGCGCCCCACGCGGCGGGATCGTACTGGTCGCCCAGTCCGGCGGCGTCGATGCCGAGCAGCGCGACCAGTTGTGCGAAGAACTGGCGTTCAATCGCGCCGACGGCCACGTACCGGCCGTCGGCGCAGCGGTACGTGTCGTAGAACGGGGCGCCGCCGTCGAGGAGGTTCGCGCTGCGCTCGTCGCTCCATCGTCCGACGCCGCGCAACGCCCAGATCTTCTGCGCCACGATGCCGATGCCGTCCACCATCGCCATGTCGACGACCTGCCCCCGTCCCGAGCGATCGCGTTCGTACAGCGCGCTGACGATGCCGAGCGCCAGCGGCAGCGAACCGCCGGCGTAGTCGCCGAGAAGGGTCAGCGGCACGGGCGGCGGCTCGTCCGCACGCCCGATGGCGTGCAGCACGCCCGTGACGGCGAGGTAGTTGAGGTCATGTCCCGCGTCGTCCGCGCGCGATCCCTCGCGGCCCCACCCGGTCATGCGGGCGTAGACGAGCCGGGGGTTGGCGAGCTCCGCCTCCGACGGGCCGAGACCGAGGCGTTCCATCACGCCAGGGCGGAATCCCTCCAGCAGCACATCCGCCTGGGCGAGGAGAGCGCGAAGCTGCCGCAGGCCGTCGGTGGTCTTGAGGTCCACGATCGTGTGGACGCGGCCACGCAGCACCGGGTCGATCTCGCCGGCGAGCTCCGCCATCGCGCCGCCTCCCGGTCGTGCGACGCGCAGGACGTCGGCGCCGAGGTCGGCGAGGAGCATCCCGGTGTGCGGAACCGGCCCCAGTCCTGCCATCTCGACGACCCGGACGCCCCCAAGCGGCCCGGTCACGCGAAATCCGCCCACGCGAGCATGTGCACGTCGCCGCCGGCGCGCGTCACGGTGGCGTCGACGGCATCCGTCGCGGTGTCGCGGGGGCCGATCACGAACCGCAGGCGGTCTCCGGGCCAGGCCTGCGACTGCCAGCGAGCACGGAACGTGCGAAGGCGTTGCACATCTCGCACTTTCGCGATCCGTGCCGCGGCAAGCCCGGCGGTCAGCATCCCGACGGCGAACGGGGACGGGTACCCGGCCGCCCGGGCGAAGTCCGCGTCGTGGTGGATCGGGTTGAAGTCGCCGGACGCGCCTTGATACTTCACGAAGTCGGTGATCGTGAGGGGCGGGGTCTCATCGCTCACGAGACTCGAGGCGACGGCCGTCTGGGGGCGGGCGGGAGCGTCGACGGATGCGGAGCCGCCCTCGCCCCTTGGCTCCGTGCGCTCGCCGGCGGGTGACGGCAGCGTGATCGAGAGGGATGTCATCTCCGCCAAGGGCTCGGCCTCGTCCGTCGTCCAGAACCTCGTGACGACCTCGGTGAACGTCATCACGCCACGGCGGCCCGTCTTCTCGAAGGTGCGCCCGAACCGCTGCCGAGCGCGGAGCACGATGCCGACCGGCAGCGGTCCGTCGTGATAGTCGAAGCGCTGCTCACCGTGGAGCACGTGTCGGTAGTCGCGATCGATGCCGTGCCAGGCGGAGTTCTCGGGCTTCATCCACAGCGCGCTCGCGGCAGGGAAGGTCACCGGCGCGAGGTCGGCTGCCGAGGCCGGGTCGGCGCCGGTAGCGCGAGCGAACTCCGCGACCTTTCCCGCCTCGACGACGAAGTCGAACGCCGGCGGCCGGGGCGCGGTGAGCGCCCCGGCGCCGGCGTCGGTCAGCGGATCGGCCATTGGATGTGCTTCACCTGGAAGAACTCCTGGAACCCGTCCTCCCCCATCTCGCGTCCGTAGCCGGAGAGCTTGAAGCCGCCCCACGGTGCATCGGGCCGCATGTAGCCGCCGCCGTTGATCGACACCGCGCCCGTGCGCAGCCGCTTGGCGACCGCGTACGCCTCAGTCGGGTCGCCGTAGACGGCGGCGTGGAGCCCGTACGGGGAGTCGTGGGCGATGTCGATCGCCTCCTCGACGGAGTCGTAGGGGATGAGGACGCCGACGGGTCCGAACAGCTCTTCGCGCGAGATCTCCCACGTGTTGTCGACTCCGCCGATGACGGTGGGGTTGTAGAAGAAGCCGTCGAGTCCTTCGGTGTAGCCGCCGCCAGCGATGATCTCCGCACCCTGGTCGATCGCGCGGTCGACGAAGCCCGCGACGAACTGACGCTGCTGCTCGCGGATGAGCGGCCCGAGATCGGTCGTCTCCTCCCACGGGAGTCCCACGCGAAGGTCGCGGACGAAGCGCTGGATGCTGTCGGCGAAGGTGTCGTACTGGCTGCGCGGGACGAGCATGCGGGTCGTCGAACCACAGCCTTGACCCGAGTTGCGTGCGAAGCGCATGATCGACGGCTGCACGATGGCGTCGAAGTCCGACACGCTCGGCAGCAGGATGTTGGCGGACTTGCCGCCGAGCTCGAGCACCACCTTCTTGGTCGTCTCGGCCGCTGCCCTCTGGATCGCCTTGCCGACCTTGAGCGAGCCGGTGAACATCACCATGTCGACGGCCTCGTGCGAGGTCAGCACCTCGCCGACATCGCCGAGCCCCGAGACGAAATTGACCACGCCGGCGGGCACGCCGGCCATCTCGGTGAGCTTCATGAGCGCTCGTGTCGACAGCGGCGTGCGCTCCGACGACTTGAACACGAGCGTGCATCCGGCGGCCAGCCCGGGGCCGAGCTTCCAGACGACGGAGTTGATCGGGAAGTTGTAGCCCGTGATGCCGGCCACCACCCCCACCGGGATCTTCTGCAGCAACGAGCTGGAGGCGGGTGTGCGGAAGTCCGGAGCGAGGGGCTCCTCGTGACCACCCCGCGGGCCCTTCAGCGCCTGTTCGGCGGCCCAGCGCACGTTGACGATCGGCATCGACACCTGCATCGCCCTCGCGAGGCCGACCGGCGTGCCGACCTCGGCGATGATGATCTCGACGAGCGCGTCGAAGTGCTCCTCCATCAGGTCGGCGAGCCGGCTGAGAACGGCGGCCCGGTCGGCGGGCGACGTGCGCGACCATGGTCCGCGGTCGAAGGCGCGACGCGCGGCGAGCACGGCGCGCTGCGCCTGCGCGGTCGACGCGAACGGGTCCGTTCGCAGCTCGGTGCCCGTCGACGGGTTGAGGACGGTGTTGAGCTCGGGGGCTTCGCCGTCCTCCCATGTGCCGTCGATCCAATTGAGCGGACCGTCGATGAGCGATCGCGCCTGCGGGCTGAGCCTGTCCAGGGCGGTGAGTTCGGTCACGAGAGTCATGCGAGAAGACCTCCATCCAGGGCGAGTGCTGTTCCGGTGACCCAGCTCGCATCGTCGCTCGCGAGGAACGCGGCGGCCGCGGCCACCTCGTCGGGCGAGCCGGCACGGGCGAGGGGGACCTTCTTGGCGAAGTCGGCCTTGAGCGATTCGATGTCGGCGCCCGCGTCGCGTCCGAAGAACTCCGACAGCATGGGGGTCTCGATCATCGCCGGAAGGATCGCGTTGGAGCGGATCCCCTCCGGACCGAGGCGCTTCGCGACCGCCTTCATGAAGACCGTGATGCCGCCCTTCGCAAGGGAGTACAGCGGGCTGAACGGCGAGCCGACGACGCCCGAGGTCGACGACGTGAAGATGATCGACGCGTGCGGCGCAGCCTTCTTCAGAAGGGGCACGGCGTACTGCGTGGCGAAGAACGCGCTGCGCAGGTTGATGTCCATCGCCTTCTCGTACTGCTCGGGCGTCACCTCGAGACCGGAGGCGCCGGGGATTCCGGCGTGGTTGTAGAGGACGTGCAGGATGCCGAACTCGGCCTCGATCCAGTCGAACACCTCTCGCAGAGCCTCGAGGTCGCTGACGTCGAGGCGTCGTGCGGTCGCTGTGCCGCCGGCCGCCGTGATCTCGTCGGTGACGACGCGCGCCGCAGTCTCGTCCAGATCACTCACGATGACATGGGCGCCTTCTGCCGCGAACCGCAGCGCGCCGGCGCGGCCCATCCCCGATCCTGCCGCCGTGATCAGGGCGATGCGTCCTTCGAGCCTCTTCATTGAAACCTCTCCTCGCCAGGCGCGGCCACGGTCGGCCGAAACCCGGAATCTATGATCATGGAAATCAGGATATTTGTCCGGAGGAGAGCACGCAAGATCGGGCGGGCTCGCTTCCGGCTCGTCAGGGCTGCGTCGCCAGCATCTCCCCCAACCGGTCGCGCAGTTTGGCCTTCTGTACCTTGCCGGACGGTGTCTTGGGCAGTTCGTCGAGCACGATGATCCACTTGGGGATCGCGAACTTCGGCAGGGACTTCTCGCACAGCGCCATGATGGCTTCCTCTGTGAGCGCGGACCCGTCCTTCAGCACCGCGAACACCGCCACCTCGTCCTCGCCGGCCTCGGTGTCGGCGGGGCCTGCAACGGCCGCGCAGTCGGCGATGTCCTCGAAGCGGAGCAGCGCCTGCTCGAGCTCATAAGAGCTGATGTTCTCGCCGCGCCGGCGGATCGAGTCCTTGATGCGATCCACGAAGTAGTACCAGCCGTCCTCGTCGCGGCGCAGTCCGTCGCCGGTGTGGAACCACTGGTTGCGCAGCGCCTCCGCCGTGCGGTCGGGCATGTTGTAGTAGTCGGTGAGGAGGAGCCAAGGCTCCTTGGCGCGCACGATCAGCTCGCCCATCTCGCCGACGGGTCGCTCCTCGTCGGTGTCGGGGACGACGATCTTGGCCTCGAAGAACTCGTCCACGAGCAGGCCGGCGCTCCCAGCGGGGTGCGGTTCGCCGTACGGCACGAGGATCGGCATCGAGATCTCCGTCATGCCGTACTGCTCGACGAAGACGTGCACATCGAAGCGGCGCGCGAAGTCGGCCATGATCGAGCTCGGAGTGGGCACCGAGTAGATGCAGCGGAGACGGTTGTCGGAGTCGTCGGGGCGCTCGGGCTGCTTGTACGCCCAATCCATCATCACGCCGATGAAGTTCGTGGTCGTGGCGCCGGTCGAGCGGACCTGATCGATCCACCGGCTCGCACTGAACTTCTCCTGCAGCGCGAATCGGGCGCCCGCGATGAGTGCCGGCAGTGCGGCCAGGAACTGCGCGTTCCCGTGGAACAGCGGGCCGACCGACATGTGGGTATCGGCGTCGGTGAGTCGCAGGAGGGCGATCTGCTCCTGCGCGACGAAGCACAGCTGCGAGTGCGACATCGTCACCCCCTTCGACAAGCCGGTGGTACCCGAGGTGAAGAAGATGGCTCCGGTGTCGTAGCGGGTCACCCGGGGCAGCTCGGCGGTGCTCGCATGGTCCTGCAGGCTCTCGTAGGGGCGGGCGTCGATCCCTGCGTCCGAGAGCGCGCGGATGGCGGTCGCCTGCTCCTCGGGGGTGCCCACGACGAAGTACGTCCGGATGGTCTGGTACGCGGACGTGTCGCCGCCGAGGAAGCGCTCGGCGAAATCGGCGTGGATCACGGCGACGGTCGGCGAGGTCGTGCGCACCTGGTGCTCGAGGAACGTCCCGATATAGGCCGTGTTTATCGGGACTTCGACAAGGCCGCCGACGGCAGCGCCGAACCAGGCGAGCATCACCTCGACGCGGTTCGGCGACATGATCAGCACGCGGTCGCCGAACGCGGCGCCGGCGTCGATCAAGCCGCGGGCGACCTTCTTCGCCAACTCGTTCGTCTCGCCGAATGTGAGGTCGACGTCCTGGTACTGCACGAGGAGGTAGCTCTTGTCGCCGTGGGTCTCGGCCCGGCGCGCCAGCACCTGGGGGATGGTCCACGTCGAACGGTCGGGCAGGACGAGGTCGATGTGACCGTAGGTTCTCGTCGTCAAGGGGTCCCCATTCTCTGGATGCGTCTTCGGAATCCGGTCGTGCGCTTGTCTGAGTCCGGCTAGGAGCCCGTCCACACGGGGGCGCGCTTCTCGGCGAACGCGAGCGCGCCTTCCTTCGCATCGCGCGAGTGGCGGATCGGGTCCACGATCGGCCACTGGCGTGCGAACTTCTCGTGCAGCGGCCAGTCGGGGCTCTCCTGGATGACCTGCTTGCTCGCCTGCAGCGCCAGCGGCGCGTTCTGGGCGACCTGCTGCGCGAGCTCGAGCGCAGCCTCGAGGACCTTGCCCTCCTCGGCGATCGTGCTCAGCAGTCCGTAGCGCTCCGCTTCGGCGGCCGGCATCATGCGGCCGGTGAGGACGAGTTCCATGGCGCGGTGATAGGGGATGCGCTGGGCGAGGCGCAGCAGTCCGCCGGCACCCGCGGTGAGACCGCGCCTGGTCTCGGGCAGGCCGAACGTCGCAGTGGTGTCGGCGACGATGAGGTCGCACGCGAGCGCGATCTCGAAGCCGCCGCCGAGTGCGTAGCCGGCGACGGCGGCGATGAGCGGCTTGCGCGGGGGGCGCTCGACGAGCCCGGCGAAACCCTTGCCCTCGATGATGGGGATCTCGCCGCGAGCGAATCCCTTGAGATCCATGCCGGCGCAGAAGTTGCCGCCCGCTCCGGCGAGGACGGCGACCGACAGGTCGTCGCGGGAGTCGAGGGTCTCCAGAGCGTCGCCCAGCGCCGTCGCGAGCTCCAGCGAGATCGCGTTGCGCGCGCGGGGGCGGTTGAGGGTGAGGACGAGGACGCGTCCGCGCTCCTCGACGAGTAATACGCCCTCAGCTGAACCGGCCGACCCGTCCGGGTTCGCTGTCGGCCGGCTCATCGCGGTGCCATCCGGATCGCGCCGTCGAGCCGTATCGTCTCGCCGTTGATCATCTGGTTCTCGATCATGAGCGCCGCGAGGGAGGCGAACTCGTCTGGTCGCCCGAGCCTGGCCGGATGCGGGACGGTCTTCGCGAGCGAGTCACGGACGTCCTGCGACAGCCGCGCCAGGATGGGAGTGTCGAACGTCCCCGGTGCGATCGTCGCCACACGGATCAGCTTGCTGGCGAGGTCGCGCGCGGCGACGAGGGTCATCCCCACGATGCCGGCTTTCGCCGAGGCGTACGGGATCTGGCCGATCTGCCCCTCCCACGCGGCCACGGATGCCGTCAGGATGCAGACCCCCCGCTCGCCGTCGACGGGTTCGTTGCGCGCCATGCGCGCGGCCGTGAGACGCAGAACGTTGAAGGTCCCGACGAGATTGACGCGCACGACCGTCTCGTAGAGCTCGAGGTCGCCGGGATTCCCGTCGCGGTCGACCAG
>NZ_RRYE01000136.1 GCF_004010105.1 Microbacterium sp. CPCC 204701 | reverse complement strand
GGCGGCGGCACCCGCAGCCGCCGAGGGGGTGGTCGCTTCTGAACTGTCGCCCGGTCCCCCAGCCCGTCGACGCGCCCGCCGCACGGCATCCCGAACCTGATCAACCGACCTCAACCGAACTCCGATAGGAAGGAAATCCGATGGCGAAGCAGTCCATCTTCGGTCGCATCTCGACGCTCCTGAAGGCGAACATCAATGCACTCCTCGACTCCGCCGAGGACCCGCAGAAGATGCTCGATCAGCTGGTGCGCGACTACACCAACTCGATCGCCGACGCCGAGTCGGCCATCGCCGAGACGATCGGCAACCTGCGCCTGCTCGAGCGCGACCACCAGGAGGACGTCCAGGCGGCCGCCGAGTGGGGCAACAAGGCGCTCGCGGCGAGCCGCAAGGCCGACGAGCTGCGCACGACCGGCAATACCGCCGACGCCGACAAGTTCGACAACCTCGCCAAGATCGCGCTTCAGCGCCAGATCAGCGAGGAGAACGAGGCGAAGGCCATCGCGCCGACCATCGCGTCGCAGACCGAGGTCGTCGAGAAGCTCAAGGACGGCCTCAACGGCATGAAGCAGAAGCTGGAGCAGCTGAAGTCGAAGCGCTCCGAGCTGCTCGCGCGTGCGAAGACCGCCGAGGCTCAGAACAAGGTGCACGACGCCGTCAAGTCGATCGACGTACTCGACCCCACGAGCGAGCTCGGCCGGTTCGAAGACAAGGTGCGACGGCAGGAGGCGCTCGCCACGGGCAAGCAGGAGCTCGCCGCGTCGACGCTCGATGCCCAGTTCAACCAGCTCGAAGACGTCGGGGAGCTCACCGAGGTCGAGGCGCGCCTGGCTGCGCTGAAGACCGGCGGCACCCCGCAGGCTGCCCTCGGCAGCTGATCGATCCGCCACGGAGGGCGTCGCATCCACGGGTGCGGCGCCCTTCGGCGTTCGCGCACGGAGGAATCGCCGACGGATGCCGCGGGCCCGCGCGTGCGCGAAGATGAGGGGATGACGCGATACCTGGTGGTCCCGCAGTGGCAGGGAAGCCCCTCGTCCCGGGCGATGCAGCTCATCGACGGGGCCCAGGCGATCGCCGGTGATCTGCCGCGGTCGGCCACCACGCTCCTCGACGTGCCGATGGAGGCCGGCGAGTCACAGGGCAGCGGCATCCATCGACTCACCGCCCTGCAGCGCATCCGCGGCATGATCGAGGACGCGCTGGACGGCCACGACGAGGCGGTGCTCACCGTGGGCGGCGACTGCGGCGTCGCCCTCGCCCCCATCGCGCACGCCGCACGGCGCACTCCGAAGCTCGCCGTCGTGTGGATCGACGCCCACCCCGATCTGAACGCCCCCGGGTCCTCGCCGTCGGGCGCGTTCGCGGGCATGGTGCTGCGCGCCGTGCTCGGCGTCGGCGATCCCGGATTGACACTCGCGTCCGGCACGGTCGACCCTCGGCGGGTCGTCGTCGGCGCGGCACGCTCGTACGACGACGACGAGCTCGCCGCGGTGGCAGACCTCGGCATCGCGACGCTGACCGTCGAGCAGCTGCGGGACCCGGCATCCCTCGCGTCCGCCGTCGCCGCGACGGGTGCCGACGCCGTGTACATCCACGTCGACGTCGACGCCCTCGACCCGGCCGAGATCGCCGGCAACGCGCATCCCGAGCCGTTCGGGGTGACCGTTGCCGAGCTGACCGCCGCGATCGCCGAGGTGCGGGCCGGGGCGCCGCTCGCGGGCGCATCGCTCACGGGCTACTCCCCCGCCTCCATCGCCTCTGCGCACGACGACCTGGGCGCGATCCTCCGGGTGATCGGATCGCTCGCGTGAGCCCGGTTCCCGCGCCTCCGCGAGGGTGGCGCGCCGCAGCGGAGCGCGCCGTGGTGCGCGGCCGGCGCATCGACGGCTGGATCCCGCCCTTCCTGCTCGACTCGCCGGTCAGCCGGGTCGGCTACTGGTACGGGTGCACGGTGGGCTGGGTGTGGGGCTCGCTGTGGAGCACCGGCCGGGTCGAGAAGCGGGAGGGCCTGTGGGTGTTCCGCGGGATGCCGCGCTGGACGTTCCCGCGTGGCGGCGTGTGCGTGGGAGGCTGCTTCCTCACCGGTGACGGCCGCGTCTCGGCGGCCCTGCTGCGGCACGAGGCGGTGCACAAGCGGCAGTGGCAGCGCTACGGTCTCCTGATGCCGCTGCTGTACACCCTCGCCGGCCGCGATCCGCTGCGCAATCGCTTCGAGATCGAGGCCGGTCTCGAGGACGGGAACTACGTGCCCCGCGGCGCGGCGTGACCCGCCGTCACGGCTCGTTCGTACCCAGTGCACCCGCGCCGGGCGCGGAGCGACGACTCAGCCCGCGACGCCGAGCCTGTAGTGCTCGGGGGCGTGAATCGATGCGCGACGGATGCCGAGTCCGACCAGGTGATCGACGATGTCGGCCGTGCCGAGGTAGCCGCCGAGCAGGTGGATGCGGGTCTGGTCGTCCTCTTCGCACAGCATCTCGTCGGCCCACGCGGTGACGGCGCGGGAGAGCGCCTCGCCCGAGGCGCATCCGCGGCTCGTGCCCGGAGCGCCGCTGCGCTGTGAGCGGTCGAGCCACGTCACGACCATGCGGGTGGGAGCCGAGATCTCGCCCTGCCACGAGGCATCCGGGATCTCGATGAACACGCGGCCGGTCGAGCAGATCGGCAGCGTCGAGAGCACGGCTTCGAGCTCGGCGAGCGAGGACTCGTCCGCCGTGATGAGGTGCTGCACGCGCGTGTGCCGTGAGGAGCGGCACGCCGACGCGTTGTGTTCGATGCTGTGGACCATGACGAGTCCACTATACCGCGAATGAAGGGTTGCCTTACCTCAGCCTGAAGCGGAGCGACACGATCACGAGGTCCGCAGCAGCACGCGGCGCAGTTCCGCGATCTCGTCATCGCCGAGTCCGTGCGCGCGCAGGTACTCCGCGGCCGACCCGTAGCGGTCGGCGACATCGTCCAGCAGCGCACGCATCACGGGCGCGGGCGAGCGCGTCGCAAGGTCCTCGAGGTGCACCGCCTCGGGATGCATTGAGCGCAGCACCTGCACGATCGCGCGGTTGCGGCGCTCAGGCAGCAGCCCCTCGGTGCGCGCGTAGTCCGCCACCACTGCCTCGGGCTCGACGCCCGCCGCCGCGAGGGTCAGGGCGACCGTCACGCCGGTGCGGTCCTTGCCGACCGTGCAGTGCACCAGCACGGGCTGGTCGGCGAGGATGCCGCGCACGACGTCCACGACACCGGCCGACGAGTCCTCGATGAGCCGTCGGTACATCTCGTCCAGGCCGATGTCGTCGGCGAAGAACGACTCGACCGACCCCAGGAACAGCGGGACCCGCTGCACGACGACGTCCATCCCCGCGATGCGGCTCGGCTCGAAGGCCACCTCGGCATCGGCGCGCAGGTCGATGATGCGCCGCAGGCGCAGCTCGCCGAGCGCACGCGAGCCGGCGTCGTCGAGGCGCGCGAGGTTGCCCGAACGGTAGAGCACGCGGTGACGCGTCACCGCGCCGCCCGTCGCGGGAAGTCCGCCCACGTCGCGGAGGTTCATCGCACCGGACACGTGCGGGTCACGCGGTGCGAGCGCACCGCGTTCCCGCTGCGCGTCAGCGCCGGGTGAGGGGGGCGTCGGGACCGTCACCATGCCGTGCCCGCCGCCGCGTCCGCGTCCTCGCGTGCGAGGTCGTCGCGCGGCGGCACGTCGTAGCGGCCGGCGACCGCGATGCGGTTGAACGCGTTGATCGACACGAGGATCCAGCTGAGCGCGACGTACTCCTGCTCGCTCAGGATGCCGCCGACGCGGTCGTAGACCTCGTCGGGCACACCGTCGTCGTGGATGAACACGAACGCCTCGGCCAGCTCGAGACCGGCGCGCTCACGTTCGGAGAACACCCCGGAGTCGCGCCACACCGGAACCTGCGCGATGACGTCGACCGATACGCCCGCCCTGACCGCGCGATCGGCGTGCATGCGGACGCAGTACGCGCAGCCGTTGAGCTGCGACGTGTGGATCTGCACGAGCTCCTTGAGCCGGTCGTCCACGCCGCTCGCGGCCGAGATCTCGCCGACGGTCTGGGAGAACGCGGAGAGCGCCTGGTAGGCGGGGCGCGCAGCGCGCGACAGGTGCACGCGGTGTTCATGCGTCATCTCGCCAGCCTACCGAGGGCCACCGCGAGCGCCACGGGTCTCTCCTGCGTGCGAGACAATGGCCGGGTGAACGAACCCACCGACGAGTTCTCCTTCCTTCCCGAGCAGGCCGCCGAGACCGGCATCGACGCACCCGTCCCCTGCGGCGAACGCCTGTCGCTGGCGTTTCCCGACGGCCGCACGCTGAGCGCGCTGCGCTACGCGCCCGCCGACTCGTCCGCGCCGTCGCCGGTGGTCACGTTCCTGCACGGCGCGGGACTCAACGCCCACACGTGGGACACCACGATCCTCGCGCTCGGGCTCCCCGCCCTTGCGATCGATCTGCCGGGGCACGGCGACTCGTCGTGGCGCTCCGACGCCGCGTACGTCGCGCGCGTGCTCGCGCCGGACGTCGCGGCCGGGATGGATGCCTGGACCAGTGCTCCGCAGGTGCTCGTCGGGCAGTCGCTCGGCGGCTTGACCGCCGCGGCCGTGGCGGCGTCGCGGCCAGACCTCGTGCGGGAGCTCGTCGTCATCGACATCACCCCAGGCATCGATTCGAACGCGGGCCCCACGCAGATCCGCGAGTTCTTCGCCGGCCCCGTCGACTGGGCCTCGCGCGACGAGCTCGTCGACCGCGCGCTCGCGTTCGGGCTCGGCGGCGGCACGCGGCGCAAGGCGGAGCGCGGCGTGTACTTCAACTCGCGCGTGCGCCCCGACGGTCGCGTCGAGTGGAAGCACCACTTCGCCCATCTCGCGAACGCGATGGCCGCGTCGCCGGAGGCGGCCGAGGCCGGTGCGACCCAGCAGGACGCCGTGAGCGCCGTGCTGGGCGAGTCGGGATGGGAGGATCTCGCCGCCGTGGCGGCGCCCACGACGCTGATCCGCGGCGAGCGCGGGTACGTGACGGATGCCGATGCCGACGAGTTCGCGCGGCGCCAGGCCGAGGCATCCGTCGTCACGGTCCACGCCGGGCACAACGTGCAGGAGGACGTCCCGCTCGAACTCGGCGAGCGCCTGCGCACCCTTGCCGTCGCGGAGTGAGCGTTCCACGGCACTGCGGAGCTGCAACACTTCTGTTTCGTTCCTGGTCGCGGGTTCTCGCTCCGCCTCGTGATGTCCCTAGGCTTGACTACCGCACCGGCCGCCGCAACGCCCGTCGCGCCGCCGGCGCCCGCACAGCACGCGGGCCCCCCCCGAAAGGACCTTCATGCTCCGTCGCTCCGTCCTCGCCGCCGCCTCGCTCCTGGCGGCGGGAGCGCTCCTGCTGACCGCCTGCAGCCCGGGGGCCGAGCCCGCACCGACGGCGACCGGCGAACCCGACCCCGAGGCATCGGTCGCGATCCGTCTCGTGCTCGAGCCGGGGAACCTCGACATCCGCCAGACCGCCGGAGCGGCGCTGGACCAGATCCTCGTCGACAACGTGTACCAGGGACTGATCGCGCGCACGGCCGAGCAGGACATCGCCCCGGCGCTCGCGAGCGACTGGACGGTCTCGCCCGACGGACTGACCTACACCTTCACGCTGCGCGAGGGCGTGGCCTTCCATGACGGTCAGCCGCTGACCCCGCAGGACGTGGTGTGGTCGCTGACGACCCGCAAGAACACGCCGGACTGGAGCGACTCCGGTCGTCTCGCGAACGTCGCCACGATCGCCGCAGAGGGCCAGGACATCACCCTGACCCTCACCGAGCCGGACTCGAGCCTGCTGTGGAACCTCACCGGACGCGCCGGCATCGTCCTGAAGGAGGGCGACACCGTCGACTACAACACCGCGGCCAACGGCACCGGGCCGTTCGTGCTCGACGAGTGGCGTCAGGGCGACAGCATCACGTTCGTCCGCAACGATGCGTACTGGGGCGAGCCGCCGCAGGTCGCCGAGGTCGTGTTCGACTACATCCCCGACAACCAGGCCGCGCTGAACGCGGCCCTCGCCGGCGAGGTCGACGTCGTCACCGGATTCGACGCCAACCTGCGCGAGCAGATCGAGGCGAACGGCGACTTCGTCCTCGAGCTCGGCCAGTCCACCGACAAGGGCACGCTCGCGTTCAACCAGGTCTCGGGGCCCCTCGCGGACGTGCGCGTGCGGCAGGCGATCCGGCAGGCGATCGACCACGACGCGATCATCGAGGCGCTGGCCTCGGGGCAGACGCAGTACGGTCCCATCCCCGAGCTCGACCCGGGCTACGAGGACCTCTCGGACGTCGCCCCCTACGACCCGGAGGCCGCCCGCGCCCTGCTCGAGGAGGCGGGCGCCGAGGATCTCGAGCTGACGCTGACGATCCCCAGCTTCTACGCCACCACGATCCCGCAGATCCTCGTCTCCGACCTCAACGAGGTCGGCATCACCCTCGAGGTCGAGTCCGTCGACTTCTCGACCTGGCTCAACGACGTCTACATCAATCAGGACTACGAGCTGAGCTTCGTGCTGCACACCGAGGCACGCGACTTCGAGAACTGGGCGGACTCCGACTACTACTTCACCTACGACAACCCCGAGGTGCAGGAGCTGTACGCGCAGTCCCTGGCGGCGACCGACGATGACGAGGCGGCCGACCTGCTGCGGGAGGCGGCGCGCATCGTCGCGGAGGACCACGCCGCCGACTGGCTCTACACCGGCGCCTCGGTGATCGCGGTCGGCACTACCATCACGGGTATGCCCTCGATCAACGTGAACGAGCGCCTGAACCTCGCCGAGATCGCCAAGAGCGACGGGTGATCCGGTACGCGCTGATCCGGCTCGGCCTGCTCCTGCTCGGGCTGTTCGTCGCCAGCGCTCTCATCTTCCTCACCCTGCGCGTGCTGCCCGGTGACGTCGCGCAGCTCATCGGCGGCGTCAACTCGACCCCCGAGCAGCTCGCGGCGATCCGAGAGCGGCTGGGCCTGGACCAGCCTCTTCCCGCGCAGTACGTGGAATGGATCGGCGGGGTCTTCCACGGCGACCTCGGCACGTCGCTGCTGACCGGCTCCGCCGTCGTCGACGAGCTCGCCCAGAAGGCGCAGGTGACCGTGCCCCTCGGCATCCTGTCGCTCCTCATCGCCGTGCTGATCAGCGTGCCCCTCGGCGTGCTGTCCGCGATGCGTCGCGGGCGGGCCGACGGCACGGCGCTCAGCGTCGGCGCGCAGGCGCTGGCCGCGGTGCCGGTCGTGTGGGCCGGAATGATGCTCGTGGTCGTGTTCGCGGTGTGGCTCGGGTGGCTTCCCGCGCAGGGCTTCCCGCG
>NZ_RRYE01000135.1 GCF_004010105.1 Microbacterium sp. CPCC 204701 | reverse complement strand
GCATCGGCGAGACCGAGCGCATGGACGCGACGGATGCCGCAGCGGCGACCGTCGCGCAGCTCCAGGCGGACCTCCACGGCGCACCGGCCGGCCCCGTCCTCGCCGCGTACGAGCCGGTGTGGGCGATCGGTGCGCCCGTGCCCGCGCCCACCCCACACATCGCCACCGTCACCCGAGCGCTCACCGAGGCGCTGGCCGCCGACCCGGCCCGTGGCGGAAGCGTCGTGATCTACGGCGGCTCCGCCGGCCCCGGCCTGCTGACCTCCCTCGGCGGCGCCGTCGACGGACTGTTCCTCGGCCGCTTCGCGCACGACCCCGAGGCCCTCATCGCCGTGCTCGACGAGGCCTCCGCCCTCGCCGCCGCCCGAACCGGAGCAGGCGCATGATCGGGCTCGGGACCTACGCCTTCTTCTGGCAGCACTCCGACCGAGCGCCCGAGCCGCTGTCGCTCGTCGGCGCGTTCGAGGCGACGAAAGAGCTCGGCGTCGACCTGTTCCAGATCTGCGACTACGCGCCGCTCGAGTCGATGAGCGATGCCGAGCTGACGGATGCTGCGGCGGCCGCACGCGACCTCGGACTCACGATCGAACTCGGCACCAAGGGCATCGAGCCCGCGCGGCTCGCGCGCTTTCTCGAGCTCGCCGAGCTCTTCGACTCGAGCCTCGTGCGCAGCATGCTCTTCTCCCCCGAGAACCGCCCGACGCTCACCCAGTCCGAGGAGTGGCTGCGCGCGGCGCTGCCGGCGTACGAGGCATCCGGAGTCGACCTCGCCCTCGAGACGTACGAGCAGGTCGCGACCGACGATCTCGTCGGCCTGATCGAGCGCATCAGCAGCGACCGGCTCGGCGTGTGCCTCGACCCGGCGAACGTCGTCGCGCGTCTCGAGCGCCCCCGCGACTGCGTCGAGGCGACCGCGCCGCACGTGAAGAACATCCACGTCAAGGACTTCGCGTTCGCGCGGCAGGCCGGCTGGGTCGGCTTCACCTACGGCGGTGCGCCGATGGGCGGCGGCCTCCACGACTATCCCCATCTGCTCGAGACCGTCCGCCCGCGCGAGCGCGGCATCAACGAGGTCGTCGAGCACTGGCTCTCCTGGCAGGCAGACCCCGAGACCACCATCCGCACGGAGCGGGAATGGACCCGCACCACCATCGAGTACCTGAGGAGCACATGATGAGCACGACGACGACCGACACCTACAAGATCGCCGTCATCGGCGCCGGCGGCAAGATGGGCATGCGAGTGTCGAACAACCTCGCACGAACCGACCACACCGTCTGGTACGTCGAGAAATCGCCCGCGGGCCGAGAGCGCACGACCGGCGCGGGTCGTGAGCTGACGGATGCCGCGACCGCCGTCGCCGACGCCGACATCGTCGTGCTGGCCGTGCCCGACCTCGCCCTCGCGTCCGTCACCGCCGAGCTCGTGCCGCAGGTGAAGTCGGGCGCGATCGTGCTGACCCTCGACCCGGCCGCCGCCTACGCCGGGCTGCTGACCACGCGCGAGGACGTCATCCAGGCCGTCGCTCACCCCTGCCACCCGTCGATCTTCCTGCAGCGCCAGAGCGCCGAGGAGTGGGCCGACACGTTCGGCGGCATCGCCGCGCCGCAGGACGCCATCGCCGCGATCGAGTCCGACGACCCGGCCAAGCAGGCCATCGTCGAAGCCACGGTCCGCGCCATCTACGCGCCCGTCATCGACGTGCACTGGGTGACGATCAAGCAGCTCGCGCAGCTCGAGCCGACACTCGTCGAGACGGTCGCCTGCATGATCGGCGACCTGCTCAACGAGGCGCTGCAGGAGGCCGTCGACACGATGGGCGTGCCCGAAGCGGCGGCGCGCAGCATCCTCTACGGCCACACGCAGGTGGCGCTCGCCAACGGCCTGCGCGGCGACAACCCGTTCTCGGACGCGTGCCTCATCGCGATGGACTACGGCCGTGAGTCGATCATCAAGGAGGACTGGAAGAAGATCTTCCGCGACGACGAGCTCGACAAGAATCTCGCGCGCATGCTGCACCTGGACAAGATCGAACGCTGAGATGCGGCAGCTCGACGGCAAGACCGCGCTCATCACGGGCGGCGCACTGGGCATCGGCCTCGCGGTCGCCCAGCGCTTCGCCCGTGAGGGGGCGCGCGTCATCCTCGCCGACCGCAACGGCGAGGGCGCCGCGACCGCAGCCGCCGCGATCGGCGAGAACGCGCGCGCCGTCACGATGGACATCTCGGACGAGGACGCCGTCACCGCAGGCTTCGCCGAGGTCGAGGCGGCCGGCTGGGCGCCCGACGTCGTCGTGGCCAACGCCGGCGTGCAGCTCTTCGGGCAGGACGCCCCGGTGGCCGACCTCGACCTCGACGTGTGGCGCCGCACCATCGACGTCAACCTGACCGGCACGTTCCTCACCGTCAAGCACGCGGTGCGCTCCCTGCTGCGGCGCGGCGGCGGCTCGATCATAATGACGGGAAGCCCGACCGCGGTGAACGGCGAGGGCAGGGACTTCACGGCGTACAGCGCGTCGAAGGCCGGCGTCCACGGACTGGCGCGCACCGTCGCCGCGGCATATGCCGATCGCGGCATCCGCGTCAACACGGTGCAGCCGGCGTACACCGAGACCCCGCTCGTCGCCGCCATCAGCGAGGACCCCGAGTTGCGCGCGGCGATCATCCGCCGCATCCCGATCGGCCGCGCGGGGACGCCCGACGATGTCGCCGGCATCATGGTGTACCTCGCGAGCGACGACGGCGCCTTCGCGACGGGTGCGACGTTCCAGGTCGACGGCGGCATGACCTCGCTCTGAGGCCGCCTCGAGCGCCCCGCCGCCGCCCTTCCCCCGCTGAGACGGCATCTGATCGACGAGAGTGCGGGTGTCACCCACCGTCTCATCCGTCAGGTGCAGTCTCAGCGGGAAGGGGTCGCGAGGAAGGGTATGGGGAGTACGAGGATGAAAGACATGACGGAGTGGTGGGACGACAGCGTCCGGGGGTGGCGAAGCGGCGAGTGGTCGCTCGAACTGCGCGACGACGAGTTCGCCGACATCGCCTACGACGGTCACGTCGTGCTGCGTTCGGTTCGCGCCGTCATCCGCGATCGCAACTGGGACACCGCAGCGCTCGTCGTCGACCGCGTCGACGAGTCCGACCTCGCCCTGACCCTCCATGTGCACTCCGAGGGGCTCGGGTCGGACCTGCGCGGGATCGTTCGCGCCGAGGTGCGGGGAGCGGGACGGCTCCGGGTGCTCACCGACCTCGAGTCCGCCACCGACTTCGAGACCAACCGCACGGGTCTGGTCGTCCTTCATCCGCCTGTGCTCGCAGGGGCAGAGCTCGACGTCCGCCACCCCGGCGGTGACGCTCTGCACACCCGGTTCCCCGCGCGCATCAGTCCGCACCAGCCGGCCTTCGACATCGCGGGCCTGTCGTGGTCGCACGACGGCCTCGACGTCGACCTGCACTTCGCCGGCGACGTGTTCGAGATGGAAGACCAGCGCAACTGGACGGATGCCTCGTACAAGACGTACAGCCGACCGCTCGCGCTGCCCTTCCCGTACCCGCTCGCCGCGGGTGAGCGGGTCGTCCAGTCGATCGACGTCACGGTGTCGGGTGCGCCCATGCGTGTCCCGGCGGACGCGGTGGCTCGCATCCGTCTCGAGGACGGGCCCGCGCTGCCCGCGATCGCGGTGTCGGCGGCGACCGCGCCCGATCCCGCACCCGCGAGGATCGACCCGGCGCCCTGGTCGGCGGTCATCGTCGAGCTCGACCTCGCGACGCGCAATTGGCGTGCCGCGCTGCGCCGGGCCGCGGCATCCGCTCTCCCCCTCGACGTGCGGTTCGTGCTCGCCGACGACGACACCACCGCCATCGACGACGCGGCCCACGCACTGCGCGACCTGCCTGTGGCACGCGTCACGGCATTCTGGCCGACGGGCCCCGCCCGCCACGTCTCCGACCTCGAGGCGATCGCGCTCCTGCGCCATGCCCTCACCGAAGCGGGCGTCGACGCGCTCGTCGTGGGCGGCGTGCGGTCGCACTTCACCGAGCTCAACCGCGAGCATCAGCGTCTGCCCCGGCGGCTCGACGGCGTGGTGTTCAGCAGCACGCCGCTCTTCCACAGCCTCGGCACGGCGCAGCTGATCGAGGCACTGCAGATGCAGCGCCTCGTCGCGACGCAGGGCGTCGAGCTCGCCGGCGGGCCTCTCGTTCACATCGGCCCGATCTCGCTGCGCCCGCACTTCAACGACGTCGCGACGACGCCCCCGCCGATGCCCTCGCACGACGATCTCCGTGACGGCTACGGCTCGGCATTGACGGTCTCCACGCCCCCTCCAGACGCCGCCGGCGCGTCGCCCGGAGCCTCCGGGCACGTGGGTTCAGCCGCGGACCCGCGTCAGTCGGCTGCCGAGCTGGCGGCGTGGACGGTGGCCAGCGCCGCCGCCTTCGCCGTGCCGGGGGTTGCGACGCTCGCGTACTTCGAGGAATGGGGCCCTCGCGGCGTCCGGGGGTCGGACGGCACGCCGTTCCCGGTCTTCGACGCCGTCACCGCGCTCGCGGAGCTCGCGCAGAAGCCCGGTCTGCGCGGCGACTCCCCCGACGGACTCGTGTGGGCGCTCGGGGCCCGCACCGAGGAGGGCACGACCGTTCTGATCGCCAACCTCGACCGCCGCGAGCGCCGTATCGAGGCCGAGACGCCCGCGGGCTCGGTCACCGCGACCTTGGCCGCCGGGACCTTGCAGCGCCTTTTCCTTCCCGCCGTCCCCTGAGCCACCGAGGAATCACATGACGACCGAGCGCTGGATGCGCCTGCTCGAAGACCACATTCGCGAGCACAGTGTGCAGATGACCCGGGAGCCGTCCGGCATCCTGGCCCATCCGTACACCGTGCCGAGCTCGCCGGACTCGCCGTACTACTCCGACGCGCTGTGGGACTGGGACTCGTGGTTCATCGGTGTCGTGCTGGGGCAGGTCGAGGCCGACACCGGGCAGGGTGGGCGCTTCGGCGCCTACGAAGAGGGCACGATCCGCAACTTCCTCGACCACACCGATGACGACGGCGTCATGCCGGTGCTGCTCAAGCCCGACGGACCGTTCCTCCACGCCGACCCGAGCCGAGCCTCCGGGTTCTCCGAGAACATGCACAAGCCCGTCCTCGCACAGCAGGCGGCGCTGCTCGCCCGCCGCCGCGGAAGCGCCGAGTGGATCCGTGATGACCTGCCGGCGCTGCAGCGCTTCCTCGAGCGCTACCTCGAGAGCCACATCCATGAAGAGACGGGCCTGGCGTACTGGCAGACCGATTTCGCGATCGGCGTCGACAACGACCCGTCGGTGTACTACCGGCCGGCGCGCAGCACGGCATCCGTCTATCTGAACTCGCTGCTGTACCGGGAGCTGCTCGCCTACGGGTCGCTCCTCGAAGACGTCGACGACGTGCGCGAGGCGAACCGCTGGCGTGCGCGCGCGCAGGACCTCGCCGACGCCATCGACGAGCACCTGTGGGACGAGCGGGACGGCACGTTCTACAGCGCCGACCTCGCGCTGCGTCCGATCGATCCCGACGACTGGCTGCACCGCGGCGCCCCGCGCTCGTGGTCGTCGCTGCTCCTGCGCGTCGACAACTGGTCGAGCTTCCTGCCGCTGTGGGCCGGGTTCGCCTCGCAGGATCAGGCGGAGCGGATGCGCGAGCGCGTGCTCGATCGCCGTACGTTTCGCGCGAACTACGGCATCCGCACGCTGTCGCGCCTGGAGAAGCAGTACAACCTGCGCGCCTCGAACAACCCGTCGAACTGGCTCGGCCCGGTCTGGGGCGTGAGCAACTACCTCGTCTTCCGCGGCCTGCTGAAGTACGGGTTCGCCGACGACGCGCGCGCGCTCGCCGAAGACACGGTGCGCCTCTTCGGCCGCGACCTCGAGACCACCGGGTCGCTCCATGAGTTCTACAACCCCGACACCGGCGAGCCGATCATGACGCGCAACTTCCAGAACTGGAACTTCCTGGTGCTCAACATGATCGCGTGGCTCGAGGACCGCCCGGTCGTGAGCGAGTTCTAGCTCACCTCACACGCTCACGGGCTGACGCGCAGGCGGCGTCCTCCGAAGCCGACGATGTCGCCGACCTTCAACTGCCGCCCGCGGCGGCGGTCGACCTCATCGTTCACCGTCACCTCGCCGTCGATGATCGCTTCTTTCACGTCGCCGCCCGAGTCGAGGAGGCCGGTGAACTTGAGGAACTGTCCGAGGCGGATGACCTCTCCACCGATCGAGACGTCGTCGATCGGAACCGGGTTCGTCATCCCCGAATGCTAGTCGAGACCGTCAGTCGGCATGCTCCGGCGGCCACACCACCGTGAAGCGCTCGAAGACGATCTCTTCGTCCTCCGACCATTCACGCCCGTGCGCTGCTGAGACGCGGGTCCAGTAGCGACGGTGCTCGCGCTGCCAGCTCTCGAGGCTCAGGTCGTCTTCGCCTTCGTCGGCGGCGAAGGCGGCATCGGCGCTCGCGAAGGGACCGACGCGCAGTTCGGTGCTCCGGATGACGATCCGCGGCACGCCTCGACCGTCACAGGCGATCCAGTGGGACCCGATCCGCGGTACGGAGTCGCCGCGCGCGACGAAATCTGCGACGAGTTCCGAGGTCGCCCGCTTCCTCCCGCTGAGCACGTGAGCGAGGAGCTCGTCGGCGAGCTGCTCGGAATCGCCGAAGTTCTCGATGGTGTACTCGGGGCACGCGGCGACGGCCTGCGGGTGCGCGGCGGCGTACTCCTGCCACATCCGCTTTCCTGCTTCGACGTCGACGTGGGGCACAGGCGAGGAAGTCACAGTCCATGGTCTCAAACGCGCAGCACCCGTCGAGCCCAGGTCGTCAGGCCTCGCGCCACACCCGGACGTCCCAGGCGCCGAGCTCCACCGCGGCGCCGGCGTCGTGGGTGGCGTCGTCGACGACGGATGCCACGGCCCGGGTCACGCCGACTGTCCGAGCCTGCGGCGACCAGTTGTGCGCCACCCACACCCGACCCCGGGCACCGGTCAGCGAGTGCACGGTGACCGTGCTCGGCCGTTCGGTCAGCGGGCTCGGCGCGCGCGCCGGGCCGGCGGCATCCGTCACCACCGCGGCGAGGGTCGTGCGGTCGAGGAGCGTCCCGACGAACGTCATGACGCCTGCGTCCACGGGTTGGCGGGTCACCGCGGCGTAGCGGCCCCAGTGCGGATGCCGGTAGCGCAGCACGACCTCGGCGCCGTCGGCCTCGAGCGCGTCGATCCAGCCGTGCGCGTGACCGGATGCCTCGGCCAGGCGTTCCGACGCGGGCTCGACGGCGACCGGCTCGGCGAGCGCGGCGAACTCCTGGTACCGCACGCCGGCG
>NZ_RRYE01000134.1 GCF_004010105.1 Microbacterium sp. CPCC 204701 | reverse complement strand
GCCAGGGAGGCGGCCAGCGGCGCGGCGTCCTGCGGGGCCGGCTCGAGCGTCACGATCCCGGCGCGGCGCTCCGGCTCGCGAGGCGTGACGACGGGGACCTCGTAGCGGTCGGCGAAGAAGATGACGTCGGCCGTGCGCGCGGCGAGCTCTGCCTCGATCGTCGCGACGCCGACATCGGCGATCTCGCGCAGTGCGGTCGTCAGGCGCGCGAAGGCGAGCGTGTCGTACCCCGAGACCGCGAACGCCTGCGCGGAGGGCACGGGCGGTGGCACGACATCCAGCGGCAGATCGCCCTCGACGCCTCGGAACCCGGAGAGGATCGGCGCGATGCGCTCGAGCGCGCGATCGCCGAACCACGCGAACCCGGTGCCGCGGCCCGCGCGAAGCCACTTGTAGCCGTGCCCGCACACGACATCGGCCGCCGAGTAATCGGCGTCGACCACGCCGAAGCCCTGGATCGCGTCGACGATGAGCAGCCGGTCCGGGCCGATCGCATCGCGGAGCGCGGGAAGGTCGGCGCGGTACCCGGTGCGGAAGTCGACGAGGCTCACGGCCAGCGCACGGGTGTCGTCGGTGAGGGCATCGCGCACCACGTCGGGCGTGATGAGGCCGTCGGCCGGCTCGAGCCACTGGAGCTCGATCGCCCCGAGCGCCTCGGACGCGCGCGTCGCGGCCACCGTGAGGCTCGGGAACTCGCCGCGCCCGAGCATGAGCCCGCCCGACAGCCCGTAGACAGCGTGCATCAGGCCGTAGGTCGTCGACGGCTGCAGCGCGACGTGCGCGGCGTCGGAGCCGAGAAGCTGCGCCACGAGCTCGCGTGCCTCGTGGACGTGGGCGTCGACGAGCTCGATGCTCGAACGGCGACCCGAGCCGAGAAGCTCGGTGTCGCCCTGCGCCTCGGCGCGTACGGCCGGTGAGAGCGGTCCGAACGCGGCCCAGTCGAGGTACCCGGGTTCCCCATCGAACGACGCCAGATACGAGTCCAGATCCGTCACGCGGATCATTCTGACAGAACGCCCGGTCCGGCGTCCGAGCGCACCTATCCCCCGAACCGGCGGTCCCGCGACGCGAAGTCGCGGATCGCGCGGAGGAAGTCCACCTCACGGAGGTCGGGGCCCAGCGCCTCGACGAAGTAGAACTCCGAGTGCGCCGACTGCCACAGCAGGAAGTCGCTGAGGCGCTGCTCGCCCGACGTGCGGATGACGAGGTCGGGGTCGGGCTGACCGCCCGTGTAGAGGTGCTCGCCGATCTGCTCGGGAGTGAGGCTCGCCGCGAGCTCCTCGAGCGACCCGCCCCCGACCTGATGCTGGGCGATGATGCTGCGCACGGCGTCGACGATCTCACCGCGGCCGCCATAGCCCACCGCGAGGTTGACGTGCAGTCCGCGATTCTCACCGGTGCGGCGCTCCGCGTCGGCGAGGACGTGCGCGAGATCGGCGGGCAGCGCGTCGGCGCGGCCCACATGCTTGACGCGCCAGTCCCGCTCGTGCGACAGCTCGTCGGCGAGCTCGGCGATGATCTCGATGAGATCCGACAGCTCGCGGGAGTCGCGCTTGTGCAGGTTGTCGTTCGACAGGAGGTAGAGCGACACCACGCGGACGCCGACGTCGTCGCACCAGCGCAGGAACTCGCGCATCTTCGCGGCCCCGGCCCGGTGGCCGTGCGCGGCCGAGGCGTAGCCGAGCTGCCGCGCCCAGCGACGGTTGCCGTCGATCATCATCGCGACATGTCGGGGAACGGTCGCGGGATCAAGCCGTCGACGCAGGCGGTTGATGTAGAGGCGATAGAGGGGCCCTCTGCCCTCGTTCGCCGACCCACGCGCCACACGCCTACGCTACCCCGGCGCGGCCCCGTACCCTAGCGTGACACCGGGGGCCGGCGCCAGCGCGTCCTCATGTTCCCCTCCGGGCATGCGTCGCGGCCTACGCTGGGCACATGAGCCGCCGTCGCCGCCTCCCGGAGGCCCCCGAAGTCCCCGTGCTGCCGCTCATGGACGCCGCCGCGGTCGACGCGGCGACTCCCGAGATCAAGCCGTCGTGGCGCGGCTGGGTCCACGCCGCGACGTTCCCCCTGGCCGTCGCCGCCGGCGTCGTTCTCATCGTGTTCGCCGAGGGCGCGCCGGCGAAATGGGCGTCGGCGGTCTTCATGGCGACGTCGCTGCTGCTGTTCGGCAACTCGGCGATGTACCACCGCTTCAACTGGAACCCGAAGACCAAGTCGGTCCTCAAGCGGATCGACCACGCGAACATCCTGCTGCTGATCGCGGGCACGTACACGCCGATCGCGACGCTCGCGCTGACGCCCGAGAAGGGCCTCCTGCTGCTGGTGCTGGTGTGGAGCGGCGCCCTGCTGGGCATCCTGTTCCGCGTCTTCTGGATCAACGCGCCGCGCTGGCTCTATGTCGCGCTCTACCTCGCGCTGGGCTGGGCTGCGGTCATGTACCTTCCCGACCTGTTCCACGCGAATGCGGCGATGATGATCCTGGTGATCGTGGGCGGTCTGCTCTACACCGGCGGCGCGGTCGTCTACGCGCTCAAGCGGCCCAACCCGTGGCCCGGCCACTTCGGCTTCCACGAGATCTTCCACGTGTGCACCGTCCTGGCCTTCCTGTGCCATTGGACGGCGTGCCTGCTCATCGCGCTCGACCCGCTGTCACCGTCGCTCGGACTGCCCGGCTGACCCCGCGCGGCTTCGCCGCTTCGACGGCGACGGATGCCTCGGCTCAGCGCCCCGCGGGACGCTCGTCGTCGCGGGGGTCGACGTTCTGGTCGTCGGCAACCGTCGCCTCGACGGCATGGGCTGCCTGCTCCTGGGCATCCAGCTCTTCGCGGATGTCGGAGCGCACGCGGCCGCGGCGGATTCGGCGCATCATGTCCCACACCAGGAACACCACGGCCAGCGCGACCAGCGCCGTGATGACGAAGCCCCACACGCCGGGGGTCACCAGTTCGGGGTCGACCTGGGTGGGGGTCGGCGTCGGAGTCGCCGCGGCATGGAGTGCGGCGAGCGCGTGGTGCATGGGTGTCCTCGCTCTGCTCGCCGTGCGAGCCGTCGGGGTGTGTCGTCGGCCGCACGCGGGAGCGCATAGCCTGGACTCCAGCCTATTCTTCCGGCGGATCCCCCGAGACTCAGGAGCGGAATGACGACGCAGGACATGCTCGACGACCGCTACGGTCGCCGTCGCTCGCCTTCCCGTCGCTGGCTCCTCGCCATCGGAGCCCTGGTCGCCGTCGGGGCGGTCGGCTACGTCGGCTGGTCGATCGTGCAGAGCACGCTCGACGCGGTCGACGCCGACACGACGTCGTTCGAGGTCGTCGACGAGCACTCGGTCTCGCTGGGGTTCCAGATCACCTCTCCCCCCGGCCGGGATGTCGCCTGCGCGATCGAGGCGCAGGACGAGGAGCACGGCGTCGTCGGCTGGCGCGTCGTCGAGATCCCGGCGTCCGAGCTGCACGCCCAGGCGCTGCGCGAAGTGATCCCCACGACGGCGCTCGCCACCACGGGCTTCGTCAACTCCTGCTGGGTCGTGTCGCCGTAGCGCCGAGGTTTTGCCCGAATCGGCGGGGTGACGTAGTCTGTCGTGACTGCAGTCGATCCACGCCCTGGCCGTGAGCCGGGGCGTTCGGTTTATCGACCGTCCCCTGCCGACCGAAGGAGTCAGCCGTGTCGAATGACGCCCCCGTGACCTTCCTGACCCAGGATGCCTACGACCGCCTCGCTGCGGAGCTCGAGCAGCTCTCGACGACGGGCCGCGAAGAGATCGCCAAGCGCATCGAGGCGGCCCGCGAGGAGGGCGACCTCAAGGAGAACGGCGGCTACCACGCCGCCAAGGACGAGCAGGGCAAGCAGGAGGCGCGCATCCGCACGCTGCAGCAGCTGCTGAAGACCGCCAAGGTGGGCGAGGCCCCCGAGAGCACCGGCGTCGTCGAGCCCGGCACCGTCGTCACGGCGGTCATCGCGGGCGGCGAAGAGGTGTTCCTGCTCGGCAACCGCGAGATCGCGGCAGGCTCGGAACTCGACGTCTACAGCGAGGCATCCCCGCTCGGCGCGGCCATCCTCGGGCGCAAGGAGGGCGAGAAGACCTCGTACACCGCGCCCAACGGCCGCGAGATCGCCGTCGAGATCGTGAAGGTCGAGACCTACAACGGGCAGTGACCGCCCTCCGCGCGGCGCGCCCGCGCGGAAGGACTGCTAGTCGGGCACGACGGTGGGAGTGAAGCCGGCCTCGTCGAGCACGGCGATGACATGCGCGCGGTGCTCCTCGCCGCGGGTCTCGACACTCAGCTGAAGGAACACCTCGCTGATCTGCAGTCCCTGGCCGTGCCGCGTGTGCAGCACCTCGATCACGTTGGCGCCGGCGATCGCGAGCAGCTCCGATACCCGTGCGAGCTGTCCGGGACGATCCGGCAGCGGGATCCGCAGGGTCATGTACCGCCCGGATGCCGCGAGCCCGTGCGCAACGACGCGCTGCAGCAGGAGTGGGTCGATGTTGCCGCCCGACAGCACGCTCACGGTGGGTCCGCCGGCGACCACCTTGCCGGCGAGGATCGCCGCGACCCCGACGGCGCCCGCCGGCTCCACGACCTGCTTGGCACGCTCGAGCAGCACCAGCAGCGCCCGCGCGATGTCGTCCTCCGACACCGTGACGATCTCGTCGACGAGATCGCGGATGATCTCGAACGGCAGGTCGCCCGGGCGGGCGACGGCGATGCCGTCGGCGATCGTGGGCTTGGTGGCCGTCTCGAGCGGGTGCCCGGCCGCCAGCGACGGCGGGTAGGCGGCGGAGTTCTCGGCCTGCACCCCGACGACGCGCACGGTACGGCCCTCCACGGCGGCGCGCGCCTTCACCGCAGCGGCGACGCCCGCGACGAGGCCCCCGCCGCCGATGCCGAGCACGACGGTGTCGAGATCGGGCAGCTCGTCCATGAGCTCGAGGCCGAGCGTGCCCTGACCGGCGATCACGTCGGGGTGGTCGAAGGGATGGATGAACACCGCGCCCGTGCGCTCGGCGAACTCGGCGGCCAGGCGCAGCGGCGTCTCGACGGTCGCGCCCTCGAGCACGACATCCGCCCCGTACCCGCGGGTCGCCAGGAGCTTGGGCACCGGCACGCCGAGCGGCATGAAGATCGTCGCGGAGATGCCGAGGGCCTTCGCCGCCAGCGCGACGCCCTGGGCGTGGTTGCCGGCCGAGGCCGCGACCACGCCGCGGGAGCGCTCCTCGGGCGTGAGGCGCGACAGGCGGTACGTCGCGCCTCGGATCTTGAACGACCCGGTGCGCTGCAGATTCTCGAGCTTGAGGTGCACGGGCACCCCGAGCACGTCCGACAGGTGCTGCGACGCGTCGAGCGGCGTGCGCGAGATGACGCCGTGAAGCGCGGCCGCGGCATCCTCGAAGTCCTCGAGGGACGGCGCGGCCGACGTGCCGGGGTGGGTGCGGGAGGCTGCGGTGGTCATGCGCGGGCCCTTCTCGTGCGCGGCACGGTGCTCCAGATGAGGTCGCCGTGCGGTATCTCGCCCGTCTTCCAGGCCTTCTGACCGAGGTACACGGCGACGACGTTGACGAAGGCCGCGATCGGCACCGCGAACAGGGCGCCCGGGATCCCGGCGATCATCGCGCCGCCCGCGACGACCAGCACGACCGCGAGCGGATGCACCTTGACCGCCGAGCCCATGAGGAGCGGCTGGAGCACGTGCCCTTCGAGCTGCTGCACGCCCAGCACCACGACCAGCATCCACAGGGCGATCCAGGGTCCGTTGTACACGAGCGCGAGGAACACCGCGACGGCACCGGTGAGCACCGCACCGACGATCGGGATGAACGCGCCCAGGAAGACGAGGACCGCGATCGGGATCGCAAGCGGAACCTGGAGCAGGAACGCACCCAGGCCGATGCCGACTGCGTCGATCGTGGCGACCAGCAGCTGCGTGCGGGCGTAGTTGACGACGGTGGTCCAGCCGGCGCGGCCGGCGCCGTCCGCGGCGGGTCGCGCCTTCTCGGGGAAGAGCCGCACCGTCCACCGCCAGATGCCGGCGCCGTCGGCGAGGAGGCACAGCAGGATGAACAGCGACAGCAGCGCCCCGGTCGCGACGTGACCGAGAGTCGTGCCGATCGCCAGCGCCCCCGACCACAGCAGCTCGGCCTGCTCCTGCAGGAACGCCCAGCCCTGGTCGAGCAGCCCGTCGATCTGCTCCTCGGTCAGATGGAGCGGCCCGTCGATGAGGTACTGCCGGAACTGCTCCACGGCGGTCACCGTGCTGCCCTGCACCGACTTCCACTCGCGTGCGATCTGCCATCCGACAAGCCACAGCAGCCCTGCCACGATCGCCAGCGTGCCGATGACCGACACCACGATCGCGAGCCACTTGGGCACGCGATGACGCAGCATGAACGCGAAGGCGGGCCACAGGAGCGCCGTGACGAGGATGCCGACGAGGAGCGGGATGACCAGCAGCTTCAGCTGGATCACGAGCCAGATCGCGACGCCGATCGCGGCGGCGACCACGATGAACCGCCACGAGTAGGCGGTCGCGATGCGCAGGCCCTGCGGGATCGAGCCCGACAGGTCTGTCGAGACGATGCGGTTGCGGTCGCGGATGGCGTCGAAAAGCGAGCCGCGGGGCTTGTCGTCGGGGCCGCTCATCCCGCCAGTCTAGGCGCGTCGCATGCCGCGGCGGTCATGTGTCGGAGCGACCGACGGGCCGCTTCCTGCCCGGTTCCGCAGCGTCGTGGAGGAGCCCGGTCGGCATGTCGGGGCCGCTTACTATGCTGACGCCGTGAGATCGTCACTCAGCGCAGCGGAGGCCCGCCGGATCGCCCTCGCCGCCCAGGGGTTCGCCAAGCCCCGACCCGCGACGGCCGGCACGCGTCAGCTGAAGGCCGCGCTCGCGCGCATGGCGACGCTGCAGATCGACTCGGTCAACGTCTTCGCGCGGTCGCACTACATGCCGCTGTTCTCGCGGCTGGGCACGTACGACACCGCGACGCTCGACCGGCTGCTGTTCGCGCGGCGTCCGCCGTACGTCGAGTACCTCGCGCACGTCGCCGCCTTCGTCCCCGCGGCCGACTGGGGCCTGTTCCGCTTCCGGATGGACGACATGCGGGCGAAGTACGGGTCGCAGCCCGGCGGATGGTTCGACACGCACCGCGAGATCGTCGACTGGGTCCGCTCCGAGCTCGCCGAACGCGGACCGCTGCGTCCCGCGCAGATCGAGCACGACGCGAAGAAGGGCCCGCGGGGCCCGTGGTGGGACTGGGATGTCGTCAAGCACGCGCTGGAGTACATGTGGATGTTCGGCGAGGTCGCGATCGCCGGTCGCCGCGGCTTCGAGCGCCGCTACGCGCTCGCCGAGGACGTCATCCCGGCCGACGTCCTCGCCGCGCCCGTGCCGCGCGACGACGCCGTGCG